>JBDRHU010000116.1:0-5615 GCA_043816565.1 Patescibacteria group bacterium | reverse complement strand
TTGAGGCTGAGAAACAAATTCCCAACCCTGGTCGTTAAACCATCGCTTCAAGTTTCTCCGAAAACCTAAATCATTCAAGCACCTTTCCTCAATCAAACGACGATAGTGACCGGAAAGGGCTCTAACTTTTTCCTGAAGGCTGTAAATCAAAAGCTGGTCGATATTCAAAAGTCTTTCCGGTTTTTGTTTGTAAACATAGTCATCAAGTTCACGCAAAAATATAGCTAAGTTTTTTTGAATGGAATTTTTAAAGGCAGGTTCTTCGATTAAATTTAAATCTTCTATCTGAGAAAGACTGTAGCGACCAACAATTTGTCTTTCTTCTTCTTCGAACTTATTAGCCCTTTCTGTACTGAATAAATAAAGGGTTTTGAAGTTAGAGGTAGCAAAATAGGGGGCTCTTCTTTGAGTTGCTTTTTTTCTGGCCGGCTCTTTCACCGCTTCGAAATCCAGGGGGTCAAAAAACGGAGGTTTTAATTCCAAAACAAGAGTGATTCTTTCGTCTCTTGGTGCCCTGAAAAGAATTACATCAGGTTGCTTCTGATCACTGCCAACTGTTTCTTGTTCCGCCTGGCCAAAGTTAAGATTCTCTTCCTTGATAACCTGATTCATCCATTCGACCAGTTTTTGATTGCCTGTTCGCTCTGTTTTTTTGATAGTTACTTCAAACGGGTTAGGGTTCCTAGACATTCTTTTCCTCTAAAACTTGATTAACAATTCTTCTGGCAATTTCAAAAGTGGCGGCGATTTTCGTCACCTTAACCGTACTCAAACCTTTTATTTTTTTAAACTCATCCAGGGATTGACTGGCCATACCCCTAAACGACTGAAATCTGCCAAAAAGGTCTTTGGCAATTTCAACCGCTGATTTGCCAGGAATTCCAGTTCCTATTAGTATAGCAACAAGTTCTTCGTCGGAAAGCGATTCTGCCCCTAGTCTCAACAACTTCCCCCCGGGGTGTCTCCAGGAAACCAACTTGCCATCTTTTGTTTTGCTTGCTCGGAGTTTATCTTTCTTCACCTTTCCTATTGTATCTTAATCTTCACTTCTACTCAATTTCTTCCAGTAATGTTTCAGTTGAGAAGTGTAGGGAATCTGTGACTTTGGCATGTTGGTTTTTATCACTCTTTGTATATCTGGTGGGTGCCGATGTTGATGAGAAAAACATTGTTTTTGTCCAGAAACTCAAACACAAACCGATAAGAGTGAGTAACGGAAAAAGAATAATAATTTCCCTCATACCTTCCTCGCCGAGTCAATATGCCTACTGCATCTGTTTTTTCAATCCATTCCGAAATAGAAGGGTTAAAGCTATTTGCCCCTGCGTTATTTTTAAAGTACACGAATTCGTGTACTTTAAAATTGGGATTGTTTAACTTCTCCCAAAAACCGAGAAAGTCTATTGTGTTCTTGGTTCTCAGCCAGCTATGCAACGCTCGTTCACTGCCTGCACTCTTTGCCATATCTGTCAAACAAATGTAATCTTCACCGCCAACCTTCATCACATTAATCTGACTTTCTTTAACAACCATTGAAAGTGATTGTGATGGTGTTTTTATCTTCTTCATACTTCAAACCCCACTTTTTTCAGATTCTCTTTAATCTTAAGTTTCATTTGACTTTTGTTTGATATTTCTGTATGATTTACTCATCATCAGGGAGAATACGAACCTTAGACTATGTGTCTATGAGCGACGCCTCCCGTTTTTCTTTGGTTTCAACTCCAATTTATCTTTCTCAAAAATAATAAAAGTTTTGTATTCGTGAAATTTCGCCAACAAAGACGATTCGGACTTGGTATTGGGAATAATTATCCTCAATAGCTTTCTCTTCTTTTCCAAATAGTCATGTAGACAATAAAAATCTCCGTCACCTGAAACGATCAAAGCCTTGTCGTAATTTGGAAACTCTATCGTCGCCGCATGTGAAACCAACTCGGCATCAACATTTCCTTTTGGTTTTCCGTGATTATCTTTGACGGTAGGCTTAAATACCAATTCATAACCATACGATTTTAAGTTTCTATACATTTCTCGGTATTTTTTAATGTATCCAATAAACAAAATAGCTTTTTTAACCTTAAACTTATCGGTTAAATATTTCCTAAACTTTTTGTAGTCCAGATCCCAGCCCTTATAAATTCTCTTTCCGTTTTTATAAATACTCTTGCTCGTTCCCAAATTAAGATTTTGGCTATCAATAAAGGCATATATAATCGGCCAATTCTCTCTTTTTTTCATACTTCAAACCCCACTTTTTTTAGATTCTCTTTAATCTTTTTTTCCAGCTCTTTTGACTGCTTGAATTGTTGAGACAACTCTTTTGTCAGTCTTTTCATTTTTTCCTCAAAGACTTCGTCGTCTTCCATTACAAAATCTGTCCCCACATAACGCCCGGGGGTTAAAACAAAGTTGTTCTTTTCCACTTCGTCAATCTTGGCGGCTTTGCAAAATCCTTTTATATCTTCATAACCGTCATTTTTATTTCTCCAATTATGATAGGTGTCAGCAATTTTTTGAATCTCATCCTTTGTCAACTCTCTGTGTCTGCGATCAATCATTTGGCCCATTTGCCTGGCGTCAATAAAAAGAATTTCGTCGTGGCGATCGCGAAACTTGTGATTATATCTGTCTCTGGAAACAAACCATAAGCAAGCCGGAATACCAGTGGTGTAAAAAAGTTTGTCTGGCAAAGCGACGATGCAATCAACCAGTCCGGCTTTAATTAGACTTTCCCTAATTTTTCCCTCGTTTGAGGCGTTGGCAGACAAGGCCCCGTTGGCCATCACAAAACCAGCAATACCGGAAGGGGACAGGTGATAGATAAAATGCTGAATCCAAGCGTAGTTAGCATTTCCTGCCGGAGGCACGCCATATTTCCAGCGCACACCTTCTTTTAATGTTTCACCGCTCCAGTCACTGTCGTTAAATGGGGGATTGGCCAAAACAAAGTCTGCTTTCAAGTCCGGAAGTTGGTCATTAATAAAACTATTGCCATACTGGATGTTCGCCTCAATTCCCCTGATGGCTAAATTCATTTTGCACAACCGCCAAGTGGTGTTATTTGATTCTTGTCCAAAAACAGAAATGTCACCAATATTTCCCCCGTGCTCTTCAGCAAATTTTTCACTTTGGACAAACATCCCACCGGAACCACAACAAGGATCGTAGACCCTGCCCTTGTAGGGCTCTATCATCTTCACCAAAAGCTTGACTATCGAAGCCGGGGTATAGAATTCTCCGCCACCCTTGCCTTCCACACTAGCAAACCGACCAATGAAATATTCATAAACTCTACCCAAAATATCCTTGGCCTTTGATTTTTTGTCACCCAGGCCAAGCGAACTGAAAATATCTATGATCTCGCCCAGCCTCTGTTTGTCCAAAGCCGATCGCGCGTAGATCTTGGGAAGTACGCCCTTAAGAGTGGGGTTGTCTTTTTCGATGGCAATCATGGCATCATCGACAATTTTGCCTATCTCTGGTTTTTTGGCGTTTTCTTTGAGATATTCCCAACGAGCTTCCTTGGGAACCCAGAAAACATTGTGGGCAGAATATGAGTCTTTGTCGTGCAATTCCCACTCACCGGCCTCTTTGTCTTTTTTGATCAAATACATTGTTTCGTAAAAAGAGTCGGAAATGTATTTGAGAAAAATTAAACCCAAAACAATGTGTTTGTATTCTGACGGATCGATGTTGCCACGCAACTTATCGGCAACGGCCCACAATTTCTTTTCAAAACCGAGGTTGGCTGAAGTTGTTTTACCCATGTTTCTATTTTATCACTCTTTGTATATCTGGTGGGTGCCGATGCTGATGAAAAAAAGAATGGCAACTCGTCGTAACTATATTTCAAGTTCCGTTTTTTGTGCTTGGTTGACCTATCATCTTTTTTTCGCTGGCCTTTATTCTCTTTTTTGCTTGAGTGATCGCGTCTGGTGTGGTTAGATTTTCCGGCATTGTCCCACCCAACTCTTTGATGGTCTCTCTAACTTTTTTCCCAACGCGATGGTGTACCTGATTGGCTTTTGCCTCGCCCTTGATTTGTTCTCTTCTCAACTTGGCGTCTGTTTGGGTGGCCCGAAACAGGTTTGCTGCCAATTCTTCACTGCCCATGTGATCAAGAATTTTTTGACTTTTTTTCAGGGCTTTTTTTCGGTGAATTTCCTGCATTGATCTTCCACCATATAGTCCCATATATCCATAATTGGTAAATCTGCCAAAATTTTGGACACCCGCCATACTGGCTGCTTCGGCCAAGTGTTTGTTGTGAGCGGTAACTTCTTCTCTAAAAAATAGTCTTTTGTTGTCTTCCATTGATTGGTCTTGAACTTCCTGGCGACGTGTTTGAATAGCAAAGTATGTTTGGCCAAGTGCAACCACCTCCTTTGAGGGGTCGGCATTTTGCATTATTAAATAGCAAGCGTATCTTGATAATTTAACATCGCTTATAGGTCTCTTGGCACCATGACCTAGTTTGATCATGTCGAGGTAGTCCTCGAAATGTTCGTTTAGTGGTTGTTTTGAGTTAACACATGCTTCTTTGGCTTTTTTTATTACTGGCAAGAAATGCCTATATTCCGAATAGCCGAGGATATTGCCCAAATCTCTAGCTGACCAAAATTCAAAATTGTCTTCGTTTGTTTTTTTAACTATTTCAAAAATTACAATTGATTCGTTGATCATTGTTTCCTCCTTTTGTTCGTCTTAGTTTCTTTTGTCTTTTTCCTCTTGCGGGTTTTCCCAAAGATCAAACATACTTCCCTTAAATTCTTTCAACTTCCCTTCTTTCTTGGCCTTTTCAGCACTGGCTATTGCTTCCATGGTATCCATCCATTCCCATTGCTCTTGTTTTCTTTTTAATTCCTCGTATTGGTCAATGGCCAAAATCACCGCCTGGGGCTTGTTGTTGCGAACGACAATATACGGCTGGCTTGATTCTTTTACTTGATCAATAATCTTGCCCGACTGGCGTTGTAAACCAGAAGTACTGATAATATTGGGAAGATATTGATACTGTTTCTTTTTTAATTTAGTCATAATGGAAGTATACTAACTGTAGAATTGTATGTCAAATCATACATATTCTAAATTAGGCCTTTTTCTTTTAAAGAAAAGAACTTCTTGCCGGCGATTATCAGGTGATCAACAACTGCCACTCCCAATAATTTCCCGGAACTAACCAATCTTTTGGTAATCTCCAAATCTTCCTCTGATGGCTCCAAGTTGCCGGATGGGTGATTGTGAACGACAATCACCGAAGCGGCCTGGTGTTTAATTGCTGGCTCAAAAACTTCCCGGGGGTGGACAATATTAACATTCAAACCGCCGATGGAAATTGTTTCTTGATGAATCAATTGGTTACGGGCATTAAGATAGAGACCGATAAAGTGTTCTTTTTTGTGTTTGCCGATTTCTTTTAAAAGCTGGAAAGCATCGTCCGGGGTTTTGATAATAATCGCCTCATCGTCTTGGCTCAAAAGTAACCTGGAGGCCAACTCAAAAGCGGACAGGGTCCGGCAGGCGGCTGTTTTGCCGATGCCTTTTTGAGAAACCAATTCCTGATAGCTTAATTTGGGCAAATTTTTTGATTGATACTTAGAAAGAATATCCTT
>JBDRHU010000115.1:0-8912 GCA_043816565.1 Patescibacteria group bacterium | reverse complement strand
CCGGGGCAAAACCAATAAATGAAGCGATAGTTTTGCTTTCATCATAGTTGCCCTCAATGGCAATTTGAGCGGTGCCAGTTTTACCGGCAACAGTTAGGTTTTTGGGCTTGGTCCATTTGGCATCACCATTCTCAACAGTTTCAAAAAGCATTTGGGTAATCTCTTGACAGGTTTTGGAGCTGATTATTTTTTCTTGATCAATCTTAGGTCCGGGTTGTTCTTGGCCCGGGGCCTTTTGGATTGTTTTGACCAACTTCGGTTGACTAATTTTACCGTCGTTGGCCAAAGTAGCAAAAGCCCTGATTAATTGGATGGCGGTGGTGGAAATCCCCTGGCCAAAGGAGGCCGAGGCAACATCGATCGGATACCATTGAGATTTGGGGCGCAAAGAAATGTTGGCTTCATCTTGAAGATCAATACCGGTTTTTTGGTCAAGACCAAATTTTTCTAGTGACTCTATCATTTGGTCACGGCCGAGCTTTTCAGCCACAAAAACCATACCAACATTATCAGAATGAACAATGACTTCGGTCATGGTGGTATCAGGATAGTATTGGTCATTCCAGGTTCTAATTTGGTGACCAGCGATTAGTTTTGGGCCGGCGCATTGATCACATTTACTGTCTGGTTCAACTAATCCTAGGTCCAAGGCTGAGGCCATCACAATTGGTTTGAAAATTGATCCTGGCTCAAATGGTTTGGCGACTACTGGATTGGCAAAGAACTGACTCTCGAACGAGGAATAGTCACTCGGATCATAGCTGGGGACCCCGGCCATTGCTAGAACTTGGCCATCTGGGGTCATGATCACTCCCCAGCCGGATTGGGCCCCATAGCGCTCAACTCCATCGACAAGTTCTTCTTCTAGGATAAATTGAGCGACCCGATCTAGGTATAAAACCAGGTTCAATCCCGGATTCATGTTTTCTTTGACTCTTTTACTGTTGAAGATAAATTGACCACCAATTCCTTTTTCCTCCATAATTAAGCCGGGCAGACCAGTTAATTGCTGGTTGTAGAAACCCTCTAGTCCGAAGTAACCCTGAGGTTGACCGGTTTCGTTTTGACCAACAAAACCAAGCAGTTGAGCCGCCATACTGGCCTCCGGATAGTCACGGCTGGTTTCACTTTCAAAACCAAGGCCGCTAATTTTTAACTGATCAACTTGGTCTTTTTGGTTCTCATCGACCTTTCTTTTGATAATCATCCACTTGCGATCGCTACTCAACTGTTCTTTTAATCGTAGTTCCTCGTCAACTATGCGTTTCTTTTGATCAGTTTCGTTTTCAATCTCTGTTGTTTGGTCTTCAGCCAGGATTGGGGCCAGACGGTTGGCCAAACTACTAAGCTCTTCCTCTACCTGTGGCAGATAGGTATAAAGCATGAAGCTGGGCTTGTTTAAAACCAAGGCCTGACCATCACTGGCATAGATTTTTCCTCGGGGAGCCGCTACTTCTAAAAATTGAGTTCTTTGTTTTTGAGCCAAGGCACTCAACTCTGGTCCACGAATAATCTGCCAATAAAAAAAGCGACTCAAAACCAAGACAAATGAGAAAGCGCTGATAATTAAGAAAACTATTAGTCTATTTTTCGCCATCGATACTACTTGACAGCATAGTTCCTGGAAGCGACAAAGACAAGCCGGGACTGGTCGCGAACCAGGCCTGCTTTCTGGGCCGAATCGGCAATTTTACTCAATGAGGACAGGTGGGCCACTTGTCTTTCCAGCCGATCGTGTTCCTGACGCAAAACCGACAATTGGTCGCGAAGCTGGTTGGCCAAAGAGGCTTGTTTAACCAAGTTCCCTCCTAAACCCAAACAGCTGACACTGCTTAGAAAAAAAACTAGTAGACAAAACAACAAATATTTTTTCATTATATCCCCCTTGTCATTCTGAGCGCAGCGAAGAATCTAGCGAGTAAAACGAGCGTAATATTTACGCTAACGCTAGATCCTTCACATTCATTCAGGATGACTCTTTTTTAACAATCGTTCTTAATTGAGCGCTTCGAGACAAGGGATTTTCCCTGGTCTCTTGATGACTGGGAAAAATCCGTTTTGGTTTTTCAAACTTTCCCTGTTGCCAGAGTTGCTTGAAAAACTGCTTTACCAGTCGGTCTTCACCAGAGTGAAAACTAATAACGGCTAAGCGTCCACCTGGCCCCAGCAGATCAACTGCTTGGTCCAGTCCGGTTCTTAAATTGTCAATTTCCTGGTTAACCAGGATTCTTAAGGCCAAAAAGACTTTGGTGGCCGGATGTTTTTGACTACCGACCCCCTGTTCTTGGTAAACCCGACTAACCAGTTCGGCTAAATCCTTGGCCGAACTAATCGGGTTTAAGCGACGGGTGCTGACCAAAGCTTGAGCAATTGGGCCAGCCAGCCGTTCTTGAACCAGTTTGGTAAATATGTCCAGTAACTGTTCATATTGATAATGATTAATAATGTCTAAAGCGCTTTGAGAAACCTCTGGGTTGAGTCTCATGTCTAGTGAGTCATCCTCAAAGGAAAAGCCTCGTTGGGCTTTTTTGTAATGCCAGCGGGAAATACCCAGATCAAAAAGAATGCCATCGGCTGGATTAAAGCCAGCTTTAGTGGCGACCTTTTCGATTTGATTAAAATTAGCTTCAGCTATTTGCCAAGGAGCCTCGGGGCAGACCGATTTTAGACGCTCCTTGGCTAGCTGAATAACTTCAGGATCAAATTCAATTCCCAACACTTGGGCATCGGACTCTAAAATTTTTAAACTATGTCCGGCTAATCCCAGGGTGGCATCGATGATTTTTTTCCCCTCAAGAGGAGAAAAAAAATCAAGCACTTCTTTTAAAAGTACAGGGATATGTTCCTCAATCATTGATTTCAGTCAACCGATCAGAAATTTGGTTAATGTTCTTGCTCAAATACTTTTGATATTCTTGCCATTTTTCCTGACTCCAAATTTCAACGTATTTGTTTAATCCCAGAAATACGGCTTCTTTGGCAAAGCCACCATAGCTTTTTAGATGAGTTGGAAGAACGAATCTTCCCTGATCATCTAGATCAACCGAGACGGCGTTACCCAACAAGAATCGAGCCGTGTCTCGGGCCGGGCCAAAAACAAACGGTTTGTTCTCGGTGGCTCCACTGATGGTTTGCCAGTCTTTCTCGCAAACAGCAATCAAGCAACCTTCGTAACCTCGAGTAACAATCAGCTTGTCTCCGAGTACTTGGCGAAACTTTTTAGGGAAGGCGACTCGCCCTCGTGGGCTAACTTTGCTCTGGTATTGACCTAATAGATTGTTCACCATATTTCACCCCAAATCACCAACTATCACCATTAAATCACCAGAAAAAGACCGTGTCAAGAGGGAAAAAGGCTCGAAAGATTAAATTTGAGAAGTTAAAAAATTATTCAGAACTCCTGCGTTGACCGACTTCCATTTGAGGAAATCCAGCACAACCACGACTAGGAGCGCAAGAGATAGGAAATGCTATCTCTCTGGCTTCGGGAGATCTGCAATGTCTGCCACGTTGATACAAACAGTGCTCTCGCATAAATTTAGCCGTGGTCGAGACATTGGTCCAGGCATCACCATCTCGAACCATAAAATTAAACTTGCCATTTGGAATTTCAGCCACAAATTTTTCTAAAACTGAACTCATGACAGGATTGTATCAATCCAGCCCTATAATGTCAACTATCTTGTAAGAATCGAACTTGTGGCGGTACACCTTCAAGGCGTACCAGGTAGGACACCTTGGGTTACTTGAGTGTTTGTCACCCCTTCGTCATTCTGATCCGCCGACTGGCGGAGAAGCAATCCCAATCCTCTTGTCATTCTGAGCGTAGCGAAGAATCCCCTGATACTTTAAAATTGGTTCAATGAGTAAACAAGGATTTATCTATATCATGACCAATAAATACAATACCGTTTTTTACACAGGGGTAACCGGTAATTTAGTCAAACGAGTTTGGGAACACAAGAATAGTATTGTTGGCGGATTTACCCAAAAATACCATGTTCACAAATTGGTTTATTGTGAGACTTTTGAAGAAATCGAAGAAGCGATCGCCAGGGAAAAGTATATCAAGGGAAAGAAAAGAGAATACAAAAGAAGTTTAATTGAAAAAACAAACCCAAATTACAAAGACCTGTGCGAAAACGTTTTGTGAATCAATGAGATCCTTCGTCGCTTCGCTCCTCAGGATGACAGAGGGTTGCTCCTCAGGATGACTGGTGAGAGTGAGTGTCGGAGATGACGATAGGGTGTTCTTCAGGATGAAGGGAGGGGGCGTCATTCTGGCTACCCTCATTGTCATTCTGAGCGCCTGCCTGCCGACGGGCAGGTAGCGAAGAATCCCATTCAAAGAAGATCCTTCGGCTTTGCCTCAGGATGACGAAGGTGGGGGTGTTTCCAGGATGACGGGGAACAAAGCAAAGGTGTCAAGGGCAATACACCTTCAAGGTGTCCTAGGTAGGACACCTTGACCATTAGATAATAGATACTAGTTAGTAGTTAGAGCGAGACAGCTCCAAGTATTTACCTATTCTTTCCAACTGACTTGGCAGCCTTTGCCAAGGGTGAAGTTTTTCTCAAAGGTATAGTTCTTGTTTTCCTTGTCAATCAGGGTGATAATGACGGTTCCCTGACTAATGTTCTTGTCGATTTTTCTTCGACAGGTACCGGTAGTACAGCTTTCAGTACCAAAAATGAAATCTTCAGAGATGTTGCGACTACCAGGAATCTCAATTGGTTCACCACTGCCCAGGCCTTTTTCAATCTCTCCAATTTCGGTTTCGGCCACATAGATAAGCTCGTATTCCAGGAAGGCAAACTTAGAATCAATTTTGCTGATTAGCAATTTTCCCCCAGAACAGTCACTGGCCAGGCCCAACTCAACATCGGGCATTTCTTCTGCCTTAATTTCTTCAACAATCGGAATAGTTGGAATCGCCTTTTTAGAACCACTTTCAGTCTTGGGCTTGTTAATCCCCCACCCGAACAACCAAGTGAGAATTACGATTAACAAAGCAATTCCGATACCAGCAACAATCAAAATTGGTTTTTTGTTTTTATTCATAGATCAAATTCTACCCGAATAGCTTAGGGCTGGTCAAGTGCCTTTCAATAATCCCCTCAATTTTGTCTTTTAATTGCCTTTGAGCGGTTTGCCAATCTTCATCTTTGATCAACCGATCGATATTCTCGTCTTTGCCAAAACCGATCAGATCCAGGAGTCGATTTTCAAAAAGTAGCAACTGTTTGATCTGGTTGTTTTTAATCGCCTGTCTGGTTTTGAAAAAGAGCCGATAGATTTCTCCGCTTCCGTCCCCTTCTAGGAGCAATCGGTTGCCCAGTTCGCAAAGCAGGAGCATGGTGTTAATTTGAGTTGGGTTGGTTTTCGAGTTTTGAAAGTGGTCGATTGTTTCAACTTCTCCCAAGCCGTCAAGTGAGTGGCCACGGCGCAAAGTTGCTTTTACCAGATTGCCGGTTTCCAGATTACCCAGTCGTCGACTGTTGATTTTCCGAACCCCGCGGGCCAATATTTTTACCTTGCCTTCGCCAGCGGAAAGTAGTAGGACTACTCGGTCATTCTCACCGGATTGGTAATTGCCCAAAATAATCCCTTCAACTCGACGAATTACCATCCTAGGCCAACAACGGTATCACCCTTGAGTTCGAGACTTTCTTGCTTTTGGCCCTCAACCCAGATCTCATAGAGATTGTTTTTGGTTCCCGGTTGCTTCTGGATCAAAAGAGTGTCGTATTTGTTTGGCAACTGATACTCAACTGTTACCTTGCTGGTACTGTTTGGATAAAGCGGGTACTTGTCACCATAGAAACCCTCAAGGACAGTTTTGCCTAGTTCTTTGTAGACGACTGGCTCGACTTCTGAACCGGTCATTTTAATCAACTGGCTACCTTCCGGAACATAGAACCGGAACCAGTTGCGATAAAGACCGTTCAGGCAAAGATCGCCTTTTTCCAAGTTACAGTTTGAGGCCGGAGCAGTGTTTTTGTAGGTGACCGAGACCTTTTTAATGATCTTGCCGGACTCTTTTCGATACTCTTGTTTGACTTCCTGTTCGATAAACAAGTTTGACTTGGCTCCGGCAAAGTTAGTGTCGCTCAAATGAAAGTAATCACCATCAAAGGATCTGATCTTACCAGCAATATTAAGGCTTTCGGCGGCTTTTTGAAGCTCTGGGTCTTGAAAATAAACCAGGATGTGCTTGCTGGTCAAATCCGTAAAGGCGACTTCAGCCAGCGCGGCTACCTTTTCTTTTGGTGAACCAAAAGCGTTAGCCAAAACCGAATGCATCAGCGGTGCCAAGAATCCTTTGCGTTCGGTCCTAAGAACATTAGTTGGTTTATCGGCTAACATTTCTAGTTGATAGACAACTTGGGGACAGCCCCAACAACGATCGTCGGCATCAGCCTCAAAGTTCCCCCAGCCAGGAACTCCAACTCGTCCTAAGACCTTGAGGATATCAACCAGAACCTGGGTATCGATAGCAATAACACCGTCAAACTTGGGCATCTTGGGTATCGAATCATAGTGGGTTAAAAACTCCTCTACTGAAACTTGAAAGTCAGGCGACAGGTTCATGTCGCGCAGATACCAGTAATAGACCCCTTTGTGATATTCCTTAATTGGTCGAGGTGGAGTTAGGGCGCTGTTAAAGCGGGCATCCAAAGAATAGATGTCTTCGGACAAAAGCGGAGCAATTTTTCCCTTGTCAACTTTTAAAACCCCATAGGCAGTCCAAAATCCTCCAGTGGCTCTCAGTTCAGCATCGTTTTGGAACAAAAACAAATATTGACGAGGACTGTCTTTGCCCAGTAACCAGTCGAGTTTCTCAATCAATGGTCGGCCTTCTTTAAAGAAAGTACCAGCTTCCCCAATTAGGTTTTGGGTTTTTAAAATTTGGCTTTTGATCTGATAGCCACGGAATTCCTCTGGATAGCGACTGGCGTCAATTTGACCGATATTGTCGTTGACAATGCTGATTTGTTGGTCAATTTCATCTAGTTTGGGCTTAATGCTTTCAACTCCGTCAACTAGAAAGTTGATTCGACCTTCAGTTGTTTGTTCGCTACTCTTGACTTCCTCCTGTTGGGCCTGGCCTCCGGTAAAGCCCAAAAAGTCTTGGTAGGGCTCAATCGCCTCAATTAAAATTTGGCCAGTTTTAATTCCAGACTGAGCGGCTGTCATTACTCGTTGGCCATCGCTATAATAGTTTTTGGCCACCGGAATTATTCTGGCCAAGGCGATTCGTCGATAACTGACATCCAGCTGATCAATCGCTTGGGCGGTTTTGTTCAACTCATCCTTAATCAGGGCAAAATCTTTTTTAGCCAGGGCTTCTTTCAATCCTTGAACATTGGTTTCCAACCCCTTGGCTTGTTTGGCGAAAGCCAGCGCTGGCAGGCCGATAGCCAAACCGATGGTGGTTGGAATTAAAATCAAAATGGCAATCAACAACCAAAAAAATTTGTTCTTCAGAACTCTTAAGAGTTTACTTCTAATAACTAGCAATTTTTCTTTCATACTGCTCCTTTACTGCTGATGACCGCCCAAGGGGTCATTAAAATAATTTTAATGTCTAAAAGAATTGACTTTTTCTTTGCATAGTATGCATCAAGTTCGATCCGTTTGTCAAAGCCGATTTGGCTTCGGCCGGAAACTTGCCAAAGACCGGTGATTCCCGGTTTGGCAGTTAAAACGTCTTTAACAATTTTTTTCTTTTCTGGGTAATTTCTTTGTTGATCGGCCAGTTCATCCGGATAGTAGGCCCGAGGCCCAACCAAGCTCATTTCCCCTTTTAAAACGTTGATAAATTGAGGTAATTCGTCAATTGAAGACTTGCGAATAAAACGGCCAACTTTGGTAATCCTTGGGTCTTCTCCGATGGCCAGTTTATAACTTCCCTTTTGATATTTTTTTTTCAAGTCAGCAAAGCGAGGGTCGGTGTGGAGCAATTGGTGGGCATTAACAATCATTGATCGGAATTTATAAAGCCGAAAGGGATGGTTGTATTGACCAACCCGCAGAGGAATATCGGCAAAAACCGGACCATCGCTTTCAAGTTTAATGGCAATGGCGGTAGCAACAAAAACAGGCATTAGTAAAAAAGTAAGGATGGCGATCGAAACCAAATCCATAATCCTTTTGGTGAAAAAGTAAACTTTGTCTTTCATGGCTTGAATTGTTTTTGGTATTCGTCTAAAAGTTTATAAATCTCTTTTTTGAATAATAGCATAAAATTGGCAACAGAAAACTTTTGAGCATTCTGACGGCAAGTTTGAGGCAAGTATTGTTTCGGGTCAAAGTTTTTAACGGCGCTACTTAAGCTGGCAATAGTCTGTTTGCCAAAAAACAATCCGGTCTGGTTGGCAACAACGGTTTCTAGGGCTCCGCCCTGACCATATGCAATCACTGGTTTGCCACAGGCTTGGGCTTCAATTGAGGTTAGCCCAAAATCTTCCTCCTGGGGAACAATTAATGCCAAACAGTTTTGATATTCCTCAACTAATTGTTGGTCTTGAATTGGTCCTAAAAGTTTAACTGTTGGGCCGGCAATTTCCTTCAGGCGGTTAAACTCGGGACCGGTGCCAACAATTTTTAGTGGTAGTTTTAACTGATTAAAAGCCTTAATCGTCAATTCGGTTTTTTTGTAGGCAACCAACCTAGAAACTAACAAAAAACTGTTTCCCCTCTGTTTTTTGACCGGTGGGCAGAACTTATTAGTATCAATTCCAGGGTAAACGATTGTTGCCTGGCGATGATAGTGTTTTTTGATTCGGTTGGCAACATTTTGGCAGGTAGCCAACAGGTAGTCCGGTCTTTGGGCCAGATAATAGTCATAGCGACGGACTGGATTTAAAAAGGGAGCCAGGCGGGAGCTAGACAGAAAACGGCTTTCCCA
>JBDRHU010000114.1:0-8325 GCA_043816565.1 Patescibacteria group bacterium | reverse complement strand
GTCTGGTTGGGAAAAGAGGTACTGGTAGGAAAATAAAATGATTTTCTTTCCAATACTCCAACAGTCGTTCTTTTTTTAAATGTTTTACCATCAGATCAGTTAGAAAATTCTGGCTATCTTTAACAAATAGATATTTAAGGTCCTTGAGGAGTTTCCCCGCCAAGGATCGGTAGGAAAACAAACTCAAAACCCCGTCCAATCCCTGACTATTGTCAGAAAAGTGTTGCCGGTAATTAATCGGTCTAATTTTCTGCTGGCACCAAGAACACAAATACCGACCTTCTTTTCGACAAACCAGGCACCGGCGCGGAAACAGATAATCAAAAAATACCACTTCTGTTATATTATATTTACTGTGAAGCAAAAAAAATACCCACTCGGTTTATTTATCATCGTCGTCGGTCTACCGATTGCTTTCATTTCGGCCTTTCTTTTGGCCTATCAAAACAAAGTCTATCCTCGAACCCAATTAAACAACGGCATTGACTTAAGTGGTCTAAGCCAACAACAAGTCCAAGCCTTAATTGAAAAAGAATCGCGACAAGACGGTCGTTCGGTGGTAACTCTGACTAGTCAAAACCAAAAATGGTCAATTAGTGCCGAGGAAATTGATTTGGATTTTCAAAGCCAACAATCCGCCCAAAAAGCTTTTGCTCTTTCTCGCCAGTCGCTGACCCAAAAAACAACTGTTGTTCCTGAAATCAAGTTTGACCAAAGCAAGCTTTCAGAAAAGGTCGCCACCATTGCTGCCCAAATCTATCAACCAGGTATTCCTGATGAGATTAGTCTTGACGGTGATAAAAACGTCCAAATAAACCTCGGCAAAATTGAAAAAACCTTAGACCAGGACCGACTGAAAGAAAAAATCATCGCCCGCTTTTTGAGTTTTTCTGACCAGGACATTTCTCTGCCAGTCATTAATGATCGCCAATTACCAGACGAAAACCAGGTTAACCAAGCCAGGGATCGAGCTCAAAAGCTGGTTGGCAAGACCATTGCTCTAATCGGACCCAACAGCAGCTTCGTGATTGATGATCAGCAGTTGGTCTCTTTTGTTGATTTTGAAAACGGCTGGGATGAAACCAAAGTCAATCAGTACTTAAAAACTTTGGCTGAATCAATTGATCAAGAAGCCGAAAACGCCCTATTCAAATTTGAGGATAATCGGGTGACTTCCTTCAAAGAGGACAAAAACGGCTTTCTACTTGACCAAGATGGTACTCGAAAAAATCTCCTGATGACCTTACAAGAAATGGAGAAAAACCAAACCGGTAGTCTAGTTTTAGAACTACCAGTGAAAGTCATCCGACCAACTATTACTACCGCCGACAGTAACCAGTTGGGTATTACTGGACTACTAGGAACCGGAGAATCAAGCTTTCCCCATTCTATTCCTGCCAGAATTCACAACCTAAGTCTGGCCTCTGGTAAAATTGATGGACTACTGATCGGTCCTGGGGAGACCTTTTCTCTAAACCAAGCCTTGGGTGATATTTCAAAAGCGACTAATTACCAAGACGCCTACATCATTCAAGATGGTCGGACTGTTTTGGGTGCTGGCGGAGGAGTTTGTCAGGTCTCAACGACACTCTTTAGGGCTGTTTTAAACAGTGGCTTGCCAATTTTAGAACGTCATCCTCACGCCTACCGGGTTTCCTATTACGAAACCAATTCGAAAGTCGGCTTTGACGCTAGCGTTTTTTCTCCCAGTGCCGACTTCATGTTCCAAAATGACACCGAAAGTCAAATTTTAATTCAAAGAGAAATTGACCTAGATCGTCAATACTTGGCCTTCCGGCTCTATGGTCAACCGGATGGCAGAAAAGTAGAAATTAGCAATATAAAACTCTGGAATGTCAGCGCTCCACCACCGGCCCTTTACATTGACGATCCAACTTTGCCAACAGGAGTGGTCAAACAAATTGACTGGAGCGCCCCGGGCGGGAAAGCATCATTTGACTGGAAAGTCTCCAGAGAAGATCAGGTTCTTCAGGAAAAAACTTTCTTCTCCAACTACCAACCCTGGAAAGCTATCTTCTTGCGGGGAACAGGCAACTAGCTAGATAAATTAGATTAAGGTTGAGGCGCCTGGCTGGGAGTCCCTTCCAAAACCTCTTGAGGAACTTCCTCAATCAGCTCGGGAGCGGCCTCATCTTCATTGGGAAGAACAATCGGCTCCTCCAGTTTTGGACTAGGAATCGGCTGTGGTTGTTGTAATTGAGTCGGTTGTCCAGTTTCTTGCTGGGCAGTTTCAGTCACCTGACCGAGTTCTTTCTGCCAAGCATCCAGCTCTTCGCTGGCCTTCTGATAATCAGCACTATTTAGATCAACCAACGAAACTGCCTGTTGGAGTCTGGCAACTGCCTCAGCCAAACGATCCTGCTGTTTTAATGACCAGGCCCAGTTATACCAGGCGTTGGCCAGGTCAGGTTTGAGATTAACCGCTAATTCAAACTGGCGAGCAGCCGCTTCGTATTGTTTGAGACCAAAAAGTAAGCCCCCAAAATCAACCCTCAAATTAGGATTGGTTGGACTCAGGCCGATTAGTTGTTGATAGGCGGCCAAAGCCCAATCCTCGGCCCCAGAAACAGCATTAATCAAGCTCTGGTAAATCTGGGCCAGGTTCTGCCAACTACCCAAATCGTTAGTTTCTAAAGCCACCGCTGCCTTGGCCTGGTCAATCGATTGCTGGATCAGTTGGGAAATTTGAGTTTTTTCTTCGTCGGTCAAATCTTCTTTGGCAGACAAACTGTTGGCCAGTGCCAGATTGGTCTGGGAGAAAACCACTCGGTACTGAGGCAAGAATCGATTAATTTGAATGGTTTTTTGCTGTAAATTGTAGGTATCGGCCCCTCGATTTTCAGAGGCGGCCACTAATGATTTTCTGAAAACCAACTCTCCCCAGAGCCCTCGACCAGAAAAATAACCCAACACTCCGGCTCCTAAAAATAGCAAAATCCCTACTAAAAATGGAGCCGCATCTTGACCGGTTTCACCAACCAACAAGGAAAATGACTTTTCTTTACCGGCTCCTCTTAAAAGAGCCAGACCAATAAACAAAGTAAAAACAGTCAGCAGATTTCCCGGTAATACTAGAAATTCCAACCAAAGAATCAGAACCAAAACAGCAAAACGGTTTTTCCTCACCAAACGCAAACTCTGGAAAAACAACAGTAACAATGACAACAAACCTAAAACCCCAGTTTCCGCCCAAACGTTCAAAAACCAACTATTAGGAGAAACAAAATTCAAAAACCAATTAGTTGAAGCATTCAGCTCAATCGGTCGGTAAAGATGGAAAGCATTAGCAAAACCTCCTGGTCCGATTCCAAACAAAGGGCTTCTCTTGAAAGCCTCAACGGTAATTGCCCAAGATGGAAAAGCCCCTAAGATAGCCGGTTTAAGATTAAAAACCTGATAGGCTGTTACTCCCAAGAAAACTAACAGAATAACTCCGACGGCCAGGGGAAACCATTGTTTAACCCGGCCAGATAAAGAAACCTGTTTCCAAACGGAAACTAAATAGAAAACAAACAGGGGCAACAGAAACTGTAGCAAAACAAAAACTGAGCCAGTTGGCGACCAAAAAGAACTAGAAACCCAGCGCCAAGGAAATAGGTTTTGGGGTAGTAAAAATAGAACCACCGCCACCAAACCTGCCACCAAACCCGAAGCCGTCAGGGCAGTCAAAATCCATGAGTTTTTCTTTTCTCCCTTAGCCTGAGCAACAGCAAAGTAGGCCAAACCGGAAAGCAAGATTGTCCCCAGTCCCATCGGCTGGATCAAAGAACGAACCTTGCCACCACTACCAGCAATGAAAAACCATGACAAAAGGTTAAGACCAAGGAACAAGGCAACTCCCCAGTCCAAAGAAGATAGTGAATAGTTTAACTTCTTGCTTTTCAAAAGACGAATTCCGGCAACTATTAATATTAGGACTAAACCAAAGGCCAGAAAAAAGTTTTTAAAGGTAAAAACCGGGTCCGTCAAAAGTGGCAAAAAAACTAACGGCAAAAGAAAAACAAAACTCGCCAAGATCATTAACATAAGTAAAATTGATACTACACCAACAAAATAAATTCTGTCAATAGGCTTTTGTTGAAAAACTACTGAAGAATCGACAAAGGGTTTAACTTACTACCACCTTTGATAATCTCAAAATGAAGATGGGTGCCGGTCGACCGACCGGTACTCCCCATTTGACCAATGGCAACCCCGACCCCGACCGACTGGCCTTGCCTAACATAAATTTTAGCCAAATGACCATAAAGCGTCTGGGTGCCGTCTCCGTGGTTGATGATGATGTGATTACCATAACCCCAACTGCTGTAAACAACCGAAGCCACCGTTCCCGAAGCCGCCGCCACTACTGTTGGCCCATCTTTGTTGGCAATGTCAATCGCCGGATGGTACCAAGAATAGCGTTGGGTAATCCGACCAGAAGTTGGCCAAATGAAACTCCCGGCCGCCACTGCTACCGTCACCTCTTGGGAAGTATATTGACTGGGGGTTGAGGGTACCGATTTTGGCATAATTCCGTCAGGAACAACCAAAGACTGGCCCACCGCTAAGGCGAAAGTCTCGTCGTTAGCAAAAACATTAAAAGGAAAATCAACAATTGCTTGAGAGTTGGCCTGGTAACGCTTAGCAATTGAATAGACTGTTTCTCCTGACCTAACTTTGTGAACCACTCCAGTTACCGGAGGAATTTTTAACTGATCTCCCGGTTTAATCTTGGTAACTGATTTAATATCATTGGCCCAGATAATAGTGTCAATTGAAACACCAAATTTTTTGGCAATCGAGGAAACCGTATCTCCCTGCCTAACAGTGTAATCCACAATTTCTCCCCGAGACCGAGATGAAGCATAGGTAAAAACACTTCTCTCGCTATCATCGAAATAGGCCATCACCGAAGAGTTGGAAACATAAGGATCCAGATTGACCTGACGGCTGTTTAAACCCCTTTCAATCGCCGGCGACAAGGCAATCCCCAAAAAAATAAACAATGCCAGCCAGAAGTGGGCAATCGGCTGAGCAAAACGACCTCGTTGACGATAGAGCAGGCCGGACAAAAAACCTTTAACCCGCTCAAACCGCCAGAAAAAAAACAACAACAGGCGACGACCAAAGGAAAAATAGGCCCCAAAGAAAAGCTGCCATTCTAACAGGTGTTCTTTGACTTTGCCTCGGAACTTAAAGTCCATTTAGCTACCTTTTAACACTTTTTTGAGAAACTCATCGTTGTCCTTGGTTTTTTTCAACTGAGTGATAAAAGCCTCGGTTCTCTCTTCTTCATCTAAAAGGTCCATCATTCTTCTTAGCCTGATAATTGCTCCCATTTTCTTTTCCCCAAAAAGTAGTTCTTCTTTTCTGGTGGATGACTTTTGAATATCAAAAGCTGGGTAAATCCTTCTTTCGGCTAAAGCCCGAGTTAGGTGAAGCTCCATGTTGCCGGTTCCCTTGAACTCTTCGTAGACCAGGTCGTCCATTCGGCTACCGGTATCAACCAGGGCTGTTCCGACAACTGTCAAAGACCCTCCGTCTTCAATCTTCCTGGCTGCCCCTAGAAATTTCTTGGCTGGATACAAAGCCGCCGGATCAAAGCCACCAGAGAGGGTTCTTCCCGATGTTGGCGTTGCCATGTTGTAGGCCCGAGCCAATCGGGTAATCGAATCAAGAATAATAAAAACATTTTTGCCCATCTCAACTAATCTTTTAGCTCGCTCCAGGGCAATTTCAGCCGCCCGAACTTGTTTGGCCGGAGACTCATCAAAATGAGAGGCAACCACTTCCCCTTTGACGTTCCTGACAATATCGGTCACTTCTTCTGGTCGCTCACCAATCAAAACCGCCATCAGGTGGATTTCCGGATGGTTTTTTGATATTGCGGCGGCGATGTCCTTTAACAACCAGGTTTTACCGGCCTTTGGTGGGGAAACAATTAAAGCCCTTTGGCCATAACCAATCGGGGCAATCAGGTCCAACATTCTAGTTGATAAGGTTTCGTTGTCGGTTTCCAGTACAATTTGGGGCTGGGGGAAAATTGGCATTAGTTTGTCGAAATCCAACCTTTCGCCGACTTCCTCAATTGCCATGCCATTGACCTTCTCAACCTTCAGAATTCCCTGATAACGCTCATTCTCTTTTGGTTGTCTAACTTGACCACCAACCAAATCGCCTTCTCTTAAGTTAAAACGTCTAATTTGGGAAGCAGAAATATAAATGTCTGTCTTGGAAGGAATAAAATCTGGTCTCAAAAAACCGTGGCCCTCCGGCATCACCCCTAGGACCCCTTCGGCGTATTCTGTTTGAGCCTCGGAGTCAGGAATTACTCGACCATCAACCGTTAACAGGCTTTCATCTGCCAATCTTTTAGTCTTGGCAACAGGAGTAATAGCCGGTTTCTGGCCAGAACTAGTCAGACCTGAACCACTGAAATTACTACTAACCGGTACTGCTTTGGTGAACTGACCATCTTTAGGCTCGCCACCCAAATCATCGGCGGTAACAATCTTAATATCAGAAGTCACGTTTCCTCCTCGAGTAATTAATAAAAAAATCTGTTTCTTCGAAATAAAATCTGTTTCTTCGAAATAAAATCTGTTTTGCGAAATAAAAAATAAGTCTGTTTGGTGAACAAAGGACCAGTAAACAAGAGGTGTCTCTAAATCAAATCTCGGTTCAGATTCTATCAAACCACCCTCTGATTGTCAAACTTAGGCACCGGGAACCTCAAACCTGGTCACTTTCAGTCCGGTAAAATGTTCAATAAATTTCAGAATGAACCAAGAGGCAATCACTAGTACCAATCCGCCAATGGCGTGAGTAAATGTCTTTTGGGCCTTACCAACCGCTTCTTTATTTCCTCCTGCCATAATTAGTTGGAACCCGCCCAGAATAATCATTCCCCCAAATGCCAAACCAGCAATGGTTGTCAAAACCGACAAGACATTTTGGAACAAACAAACCGCCCCCTGAAGAGTAGCGACATCCCCAGAAACACAGGGAACACCCCAAGCAGCCGGCATTAAAGCTAAAACCGGCTGCCACCGATTAAATTTTTTCACTCTTCGGTTCATTGGGGTTAAAACAAACTAGGGATTTCTAAGCTCAAAATATCAATTCCAAACAAAGCATCAATTAACTTTAGAATTGCCCAAGCAACAAAAACCACCGCCAAACCAATCAAGGCGTGGGTAATGTGATTGCGAGCATTTTCAACCTCAGTCTTGTCTCCGCGACTAATAATCCAGCGGAAACCTCCCCAGATCAAATACATGAAAAAAGTCAAGGCGATACCAACCAAAGCTAACCTGATCAGTCCCGAAACAAGACTAGAAACAGTCAGTTTTGACAAGTTAACCCATTCTCCCGTTGGAGCTAATTCAATCGGATCTGCAGCATAAACGTTAAACATTTTTCCACCTCCCCTCGGTTTGTTTTATTTTATTAATTTTTAAAAACAAAATCTATTTTATTTGAAAAACAGAATCTATTCTATAGTGTCGGCAGGTCAATTTGCAACTTTTCTAACCCAGTCAGGCCAAAAACATAGCCGACCACCTTAGCGATAGCAAAAACAGAAAAAACTACAAACAGGCCAAGAAAGGCATATATTAACTGATTGCGAGCTTTTTCAACACCGTCTTTGTTTCCCTGGCTAGTAATCCAAGTATATCCGGCCATAATAATCTGAAAAAAGAAGAACAAAAATCCACCCAGAATTAACAGGCCAAACACCAGGCTGACTAGCTTGCTAGCAAACTCAAGCCCAGACAATCCTCGAATTGAGCTATCCAAAACCGGGTTTTCTAAATCTTTTGCAAAAACTTTCATTGGCATCTTTATATCTTCGGACTAATGTCTTCAATCATCTGGTTAAGATTCAAAAAGTCAATTCCGCCAAAAATGTGACCCACCAGAGAAAGTAAGAAAATAGCAGAGATCACCAGAACCAATCCAATTAGGGAATTGGTTAATTGGCTTTGGGCATCAGAGATCTTGTTACTGTCCCCGCCAGCATTCATCCAGTTGTAACCAGCCATAATAACCCGAATCAAAAACCAAATGGCAGCGACTATGGTGAAAATCCCAATCAACATTGACATGGTAGCCACAAAAACATTGCCCCCTTCACTTGGATTCTTATTCAGGCCCAATGGCCCCAACCCCTCCAGGGTTCCCAGTGGAGTCTGCTCGACGGCAAAAACCGGTTTAACTAGTCTACTTAGGTCCATAAATTACCGGGGATAGAATTGCATCCCAACGACCAAATAACAGCTTGCCAAAGATAGCAGCCAAAGCGAAAGAGCCAGTCGCAAA
>JBDRHU010000113.1:0-4565 GCA_043816565.1 Patescibacteria group bacterium | reverse complement strand
TGGTTATCA
The DNA here is from genome assembly GCA_043816565.1 of Patescibacteria group bacterium. Taxonomy (GTDB): domain Bacteria; phylum Patescibacteriota; class Microgenomatia; order UBA12405; family JAHJSD01; genus JBDRHU01. Next base: position 4,556 of record JBDRHU010000113.1, on the reverse strand, counting down.
CTGGGGTTTTGACTGGCTGGCAGCGATTTTGTTCAAGTTGTTACCCATCTCGAGTTTGAATCTTTACTTCCGACTTTTGCCTTTGGTGATGGCTTTTGTGTTGGGAGTTTTGAGTCTTTGGCTAGGTCGGGTTTTGACTAAGCGTTGGTTGCCGGGAGTGATTTTTGTTTTTCTGAACTTCTTTGCCGGTTCCTTCGGCTACTGGGTGACCTTAATTCGTGAGGGGAGTGTTGGCGGTGAGTCGCTGTTTTGGGCAATGCAATCGATCTCAACTTTGATTAATCCTCCCTTTGCCCTGTCTCTGGTGATTTTATTGCTTCTTTTGTTAGTCTGGCATCGGGTTGAGAAGAAAGGCCAATTAAAATGGGCGTTAGTTTTGGGACTAGGTTTTGCCAGTTTGGCACTGATCAAAGTCTATGCCGGGGTGGTAGCTGGTTTGGGGTTGGCGGTTTTTGCCTTGCTTAAAAGAAGGCGATTCGACTGGCTGATTTGTTTGGTAGCCGGATCGGTTTCGGTTTTATTGCTAATTTGGATGGGGGTTTGGGGTGGGCCGTCAGTTTTGGTTTTCCGGCCACTTTGGTTTCCGCACACCTTGGTTGAGTCATTGGACAAGCTCTATTGGCCGGTAGTGGCAGTTTTGAGAAGCAACTTGCAACTCCAAGCCTTTTCTTGGAAGTTACCGTTTTGGTTGGGCTTGGAATTGTTTTTAGTGTTGGTTTTCTTGTTGGGAAATATGGGAACTCGGATCTTGGGATTAATAGCTTGGCTTCGAGTTTGGCGACAAAAGAGTGATCAGAACTTTCATCTGTTGCTGTCTTTGATTTTGGGTTTTGGCCTAATTTTGCCTTTGCTTTTTGTCCAGAGCGGAACCAGCTGGAACACGATTCAATTTTTCTACTACTTTTTGTTTGGAGCCAACCTCTATCTGGCTTTGTTTTTGGACCGGCTTTGGACCGGCAGGCGCTATTGGCTGTTTTTTTTGGTTCTGGGACTGACAATTCCAACCACCCTATCAACTCTTAGAGGCTATTTAGGCAACCCACCACCGGCGTCAGCACCAGTTGCCGAAGTGGAGGGGTTGACCTTTTTAAGACAACAGTCTTCAGGAGTGGTTTTGACTTATCCTTTTGATCCTTATCTTAAGGGAAGTCTTAAAACCCCGATTCCACTTTATCGATATGAAACCACCGCCTATGTTTCGGCTCTATCCGGCCAATCCAGTTTTATGGAAGATCAAATGAATCTTGAAATTACCAACTACCCTTGGCAGGAACGCAAACAGGAGATGGAAAAGTTTTTTGCCAGCTCAGATTCGATTTGGGCCAGAGGGTTTTTGCTTAACAACCAAATTGATTATCTTTACCTGGTTGATGATCAGCAATTCGTTTTGCCGGCTAGTGATTTGGGCCTAGAGATGATTTTTGACAACGGACCGGTTAGAATATATAGAGTCCAAAGATGAAGCCACTAATTTCTGTTGTTGTCAACACTGTTAATGAGGCCCAAGGGTTGAGGCGCTGTCTTCAGTCAGTCAAGGACTTTGCTGACGAAATTGTTGTTGTTGACATGGAGAGTCAGGATGACTCTGCTAAAATTGCCAAAGAGTTCGGGGCTCAAGTTTATACTCACAAATTTGTCAACTATGTCGAACCGGCCAGAAACTTTGCTATTAAGAAGGCCAAGGGTCGTTGGGTATTGATATTGGATCCGGACGAGAGATTGAGTCGACCACTAGCCAAAAGATTGAAAAAAATTGCTCGAGACAAGAAAGAGATTGATGTGGTTTTGATCCCTCGGAAGAACTTGATCATGGGCAAGTGGATGCAAAATTCCCGTTGGTGGCCGGACTATTTACCTCGTTTTTTCAAAAAAGGTAAAGTTGATTGGCCCAAGCAAATTCACCAACAGCCCAAATTAGAAGGGATGATCGAGACCTTGCCGGACATTAGTGATCTGGCGATTATTCACTACAACTATGAGAGTCTGGACGAGTTTTTGACCCGTGGGGCCCGCTATGCCGAGGTCCAATCAAAGGAACTTTTGGAAGAAAAAAACTACCAGTTAAGCAGTCAAGACTTGCTTTTAAAGCCACTCGAGGAGTTTTTGGGTCGCTTTTTTGTTGGTGAGGCCTACAAAGACGGTTTTCATGGTTTAGCGATTTCTTTGCTCCAAGCCTGGGTGGTGCTGTTGACCTATCTAAAAGTTTGGGAAAAGCAAAAATATCCAGAAAAGACCCTAGAGGCCAGTCGGGTGAAAACAATGATGGCAGAGTTTATCTACCAACTTGAGTTTTGGCGTAGTCATTTCCTGTCCAGGATGGCCAGTTCTCCGCTTGATTCTTTGAAAAAACCACTATTAAAAATTCGTCTTTGGTTGGCCCGATTGTGAGCAAGTTAGCGATTGTCATCCTTAATTACAATACCAAAGATCTGGTCAAAGGTTGCCTGGACTCGCTGTTGCCACTTATCAACGAGACCGTTGACCTGATTGTGGTTGATAATGCCTCGACTGATGATAGCTTGGAGTATCTCCGAACGGTTGAAAGGATTGAGTTGTTGACCAGTAAAGAAAACCTGGGTTTTACTGGGGGCAATAACTTGGGTTTGCGACGGGCACTGGAAAAAAAGGCCGACTATATTATGCTTTTAAATAGCGATACTTTAGCCAAAAATGCTTTCTGGCAACCGATGATTGAGTTTTTGAAAAACAATCCTAAGGTTGGGGTGGTTGGACCTAAAATTTACTTTGCCCCGGGCTATGAGTTTTACAAAGATAAATACAAAAAAGAAGATTTGGGTAAAGTGATTTGGTCGGTTGGTGGTTCAATTGATTGGAACAACGTCTATGGAGAAAACCAAGGCGTTGATCAGGTTGACGAAGGCCAATTTGATCAACCAGCGGAAGCTGACTTTATCAGTGGTTGTTGTTTGTTGGCTTCTCGGGAAGTTTGGCAAAAGATCGGTTTGTTGAACGAGAAGTATTTTTTGTACTACGAAGACACCGAGTTTAGTCTTCGGGTTAAAAAGACTGGCAGGCAGGTCTGGTGTTTTCCTGGCAGTGTCATTTGGCACTTGAACGCTGGCTCTTCTCAGTGTGGTGGGGATTTGCAGGACTACTTTATTACCCGAAACCGACTTTTGTTTGGTTTGAGTTGGGCACCGATCAGGACCAAGCTAGCTTTGATTCGCGAGAGTTTTCGCTTGTTGGCCTCCGGTCGGTCTTGGCAGAAAAAAGGGGTCAGAGATTTTTATCTGAGGAAATTTAATCGAGGTAGTTGGCAATGAAAAAGGGAATTTCAGTTGTTATTATCGCCGGTAATGAAGAAAAGGTCATTAAACGGGCGTTAGATTCAGCTAGTTGGGCGGATGAAATTATTTTAGTGGCGGCCAACTCAACTGACAAAACTGTCGAGTTGGCCCAAAAACGAGTTAGTCGGATTGTCAAAACTAAAGATGAATATGGACGCCATTTTGCTAAGTGGCGCAATTTAGGTTTAAAAACAGCTTCGTTTGATTGGATTTTCTATCTCGATGCCGATGAGGTGATTTCTGGAGAGCTTAAAAAAGAATTGTTGAAATTAGTTAAAGGCAAAACAGAAGAGTTCGGCTGGTATGTGGTCCCGCGACAGAATTATTTTTTGGGCCGACGAGTTCGCTTTGGCGGTAGCTATCCGGATTATGTCAAACGGTTTTTCAAAAAAGCCAAGCTCAAAAGATGGCAGGGCAGGGTTCATGAAGAGCCGTTAACCAATGGTCCAATGGGCAAGTTAACTGGTCATTTGCTCCATTTTACCCACACCGATTTGTCCTCAATGCTCGACAAGACCATTATCTGGACCGATACCGAAGCCGAGGCCCTCTATCAGTCTGGTCATCCACCAATAGTTTGGTGGCGGATTGTCAGGATGATGCTAACTAAGTTTTGGGAACGGGTTATCAAACAACAATCGTTTCGGGATGGAATTGTTGGCTGGATTAATTCTATCTTTGAGGTTTTTAATACTTTCATAATTTATGCCAAGCTATGGGAAAAACAACAAAAAAAGCTCTAATTTACAGCCCCTATCTCGACTTTCTTGGGGGTGGGGAACGCTATTGTTTGACGGTGGCCGAGTCTTTGTTGGCTTTTGGGTGGCAAGTTGATATTCTCTGGCCCGACTCCGGTCAGGTTATGGGGATTGCCAAAAAGCTGAATTTATCAATTGATCAGGCCGGTTTTGTTCAACGTCCTAATCTTTCTTTTTGGGAGAAGCTGAAACTGACTCGTCATTATGATCTGGTTTTTTGGCTTTCGGATGGTAGCCTTCCTTTTCTTTTTGCTAAAAAAAATCTTCTTCATGTCCAACAGCCATTTGTTGATGTTGGTGGCCAAAGTTTTTTAAGCCGGACTAAGCTAAAAAGGATTGACGCAATTGTTGTCAATTCGGAGTTTACCAAGAAACTTACTGACGCTGAATATGGCGTTGATTCTGTCATTTTATATCCACCAGTTGACCTAGATCAGTTCAAGCCTGGCAAAAAAGAAAATATCATTTTAGCTGTTGGTCGCTTTGAAGA
>JBDRHU010000112.1:0-6206 GCA_043816565.1 Patescibacteria group bacterium | reverse complement strand
AATAGAGTAATCATTATGGCGATCCCCAGTAATGACATATTTATAATTTGACAAGTTCATTCGGAAACTGTGAAAGTGATAATATATCAATGGCCATTTTTCGTTAATATAAACCTGATCATTATTAAGCGATAGATCGTATTTATTTACATTCCAAGGAGCGATGCTTGCTCCCACATCAGTAATTTCACGAACCCCCTTAAATTTTGATTTCCAATCATCTAAATATTTTTGTCCACCAAACTTTCCTTCCTCAAATTTAGCACAACACCATTCCACACATCGCTTGTGCCACCATTCTACAACTTTTTTGCCTTCAGTATTGTTTCGAAAACTATCCCATCCAGCACAGTAATAACCTACGTCGGGGTATTGATGAATCTCATTTGCAGAAAAATTATTTGGCTGGATAAGAACATTTACGTTATTGCCAAATTCAAATAAGCTTTCAGGGTTGTTATAAAACATTAAATCTGCGTCAAAATAAGTAACAAAACCCGCCTTGGTATCTTGCATTGTTTTTCGAATGGCATAGGGTATACAGGTCCAGTAATATTCATATAATCTTGTTTTGCCTTTTTATTTCCAACAATTCTTTGTTCTCAAAATTTCGAAACAACAACCCTTTTAGGTTTTTGAGGCCTAGTTTATTAACCACTTCATATGAAAGATCGTCAAAACAATATGCATAAAGTGTAAAATTGTCTAAATATTTTTCCAACGAGAGATAGTTCACCAAAGCTTTTGCTAAGTAGTTACTGTCAAATAGAGTGACAAATACTTTCTTGTTCATGATTTTTTATTCTCGTAAAAAGCCTTAATCATTTTACACACAAATTCTAGTTTAGAATTGGACATTTCATTATAGATTGGCAAACACATACTTTGATCTCCAACCAATTCGGTTACTGGCAACTTTGTCGAATATTTTTCGAAGTAGGGCATTTTGTGAAGTGGAAAAAAGTATTTTTTGGTTTGAATACCGTTTTGAGATAAAAATTGACAAAGATAATCTCTTTGGTTAGTCAAAATGCCAAAATCTTTATAAGCCGGAAGATATGATAGAGATATTATTATCACTGGGATGTAGTTTAATAAAAGAAAATTTTTCAACAAGAGAGATTTGGAGAAAGGGGAAAATTCAATTTGAGTTTATAGATTTCTCAAAACCAGCAGAATTGGAACTAATTGAAGTTGAAGGGCCAAGTAAAAGCGCAGTTGAGAGCGTAGTTAAAAATCTCGGGAAATTGGTCAATGTGGTTGGTGAAGAAATTTTTGCTGTGTTTGATAACTGAGGTTCAGCTTGTGATGAAAGCTCAGAAATAAACCCCATAGTATTGACTTTTTATCCATTTTTTGGTAGTATTGCCTATAACTTTAGAGAAACTTGAATTGCTGAATGTCAAAAGCATAAAGCTAGACAATTAAGTTAGACTTAATTTAGTTTCTTTTATTTATCAAGCTACATCTCTGAAGATGTAGCTTTTTGCGTTGTTTAAGGACTGTCCTTGCAAAGCAAAGACAGTCCTTGATGAAATTTAGTGATTAAAAATTAATGGCTAATGGTTTACAACTAATAATCATTGGCCATCAAAATTAATCATTGACTCTTTGTAGCTAAGCCTGCCTAACGGTAAGGTAAGGCTACGGGGGGAACATATTTTCTTTGACTTGTTCGCGAGTTTACTTTTAAAGCTTGCTTGGGGATTTGCCCTTGAGTTAGCTAGAGAGTTTTACTCTGGATTTGTCAAAGGGCTCCTTAACAATTTGTGCGCGAAAAAAGTATTTTACAGGCGCTATTTTGGTGGGAATCTTTTAAGGACTGTCCTTGCAAAGCAAAGACAGTCCTTGACGAAATCTGATGGATTATTTCTCATTAAACCAGCGCTTGTAAAAATGGCTTAAAGGCCAAAAATAGCCTCCGGCGGTTTTTCCTTCTTCCTCATTCTATGAGAGAAAGAGAGGAAAATAAGAAAGCCTGCGATTTTTGCGGGCGTGCCGGCGTGGTTAGCAAGAACCACGACAAAAAAACTTGAAATCCCAAAGGAAGATTGGGAAGGAGTTGACCCTCGTCATCTGACGAGTCCTGAAACAGGTCAGCAAAAAAACCGCAGAAAGAAAGTTCTTCCAACCAAAAAGGCCCCGTTTGTTCGGGATAACCATTTTGGTTAAAAAACTTTTCTTGTCTGCCGTCGTGGAGCGACGAAAAAATTTCCCGTCAACTTTCTATTCTTCAGAGGACAGTCAGTCCTTGGAAGGTTGATGTTTATTTCCTTAATTAAGGAGGAAAGTAAAATGAAGAAGGGATTGTGCATTTTAGTTCTGGTCGGGCTCGTGGCCGGCCTCGTGGGCATCGCGCCCACACCAGTTTCAGCCGCCCCATTAGTTGGAGACGGTGAACCCGACGTTTGTATAACGTCGACCAACGGCTGGGTACAAATCCCGGCCAGTGGAGGGCGTCCCAAAGCAACATTTTCTCGCTCCTGCACCATAGGGAGCACCTGTTGCTACGAATACAAGGATGGCTTGTTCGGGTACTGGTCCGAAACGTCACGGACAGAGCCCGCCATCGCACCCGCCGAGGTAGTTGTAGAGGTAGAGGCCGTTACTGGCACCTGCCCAGGAGGGGCGACGCTTTCTGACACAGGGGAAAGGGTAGATTTTGTCAATTTTCCCGTCGGGCAGGAGGTCTGCTCCATCGCGGTCGGAGACACTCGCTATGTTGCGAAGTGTTTGAGCTCTGGTTGGGATTTGACAGAAGAAACTTGTAGCGTGAGCTACGCGCGGTCGGCACTCGAAGGTTTGGGGGCCGTCCTTCGCGACGCCGTTGCGGTAGTCTCAAATCCACCCCCGCCCCCACCGCCCCCGCCTGTGGTCGGAGTGCCGGGAGAAGCCTACTGTCACCAGACATCCTTTTGGACAGTTTTCGCACGGACAGCACTGAGAGAGGCGGGCCCAGCTTTTCAGGGGCTTGCAGAGGAGCTCGAGGAGCTGGGTGGGATTGTCGACTATCAAACTCTGGTTGACAAGAACTTGACAGGCGTTCAATTTTCTAGGCACGCAGTGCCCTCAGTGAGCAATCACCCCCACAGCTATCAACTGTGGGTAGGAAACCACGAGGGCTGTGTCGGAAAAGGTGCTCAAATGGTAAACGTCAGAGGTTGGTACCCACCAGTTCAACGTAGCCATCTTTTGATGTTGATATCAGAAGAGCAGAGGCTCATAGGTCTGGGGGCAGCGGCTCCGGTGGGTCAGTTGGCCAAAATTCAAAGTGAAATCGAGATGGGCGTAACCCGGCTAGGGATTGCCACGGCCGTGGTTGATAGCCCATACGAAAAATCGCTTTGGCGCCCAATCGTTTTGGGTGTTCAAATTCCAGAGGAGAATCTGCTGGTTGATCGTCAATCAGCAGTGGTCAAATCGGGATTAATCCCTTGGAGCAACATAACATCGGTGACTGTAGGGACAGATATCACCGCGGCCGAAGAGGCGGCTCTGAGGGCAGAATTACCAGGAGTCCAAGTTTTCAAGGACACTCGACTCAACTGGTCGCCCACCGACACACAGTCGGTCAATGAGGCGATGGCGAGCCTTCGCGATTCGAGTATCGACGAGGAGTTAATCATCCAACTGCAGAACCCCGCCACGCGTCAGGCCACGGCGACCAATCTCTGGGGGCGCCTCCCAGATCCCATCTATCGTGCCGCCGCAGCTGGCAATGATTTTGTCCTTTACCAGCTTCCCCAGCTGGCGACATATGCCTACATAGGCTATGTCGAAGGACAAGTCATCGTGGATTTGTGGGAAACGGCGGGCGAGTTTAACGCCGCAACCACAAATATGTCTTGGGTTGAGTGGATTCTCACTCACTCGGCGAGTTACCAGGAACTGGCTAGGTGGGTGCCATTCCCCACTGTGGATCGTGTCACGCTTCGTAAAGATCAACCACTCTGGGTGGTTTTAGGGGACGAATTTCACCCTGGCTACCCCTCCGAGGAGTGGTTGTCGCACTTGGGTGCCCCACTTGAGATTTATCCAGATGTGACCGCTGAGCAACCACTCAACGGAAACAGATTTCCTCAGGGGGATCTGGGGGGATTCGTCCTCATCTTTCGTGGGTGGGAAAATGGCCAGCCGGTGGTTAACAACATCAATCTCAAGCGTGTCGACCTAGATACCGACACTTTCGTCGGGATCTGTGTGAGGGAGTCGTATCCTCTAAATCTTGGCGAGTATCTGGTAGCATACAGGTACAACGTTCGCTGGGAGCGAGGAGGGGCTGAGGATCAGCTTTACCTCAGGTTAATTCCTGCGGGGAGATACAATATAGAAAACGGTATCTGCCCCTGGTAGAAAAGTATTTTGCGCACAAAATAAGGAGGTGTCAATATGACACTCGGGTGCCGTGTTGAGACGTGGAAGATTTTGAATAAAGAGTGACAATTAATTTTGTCACATTAGCACTTTATCTCACAATCAACACATTTTCTCTCAACACGGCACCATTAACATTTTAATAATTAGTAAATATTTTGAATTTATTTGAGAGTCTGATTGGGGTTTGAAAATCAGATCCTGAAACAAGTTCAGGATGACAACAGGGAATCGCAAGATTTCGTTAAGGACTGTCCGTTCGACTAGCTCAGGACAGACCTTGATGCAAACTCAGAAACGGATAGGTTTGAGATTCTCTCTTGTGAGAGACTGTTTTTTCTGCCCCACAACATTAACTTTTGGTTTTGTTTCTGATATAATCCTACTCATTGTTTGGATAAAAATAGAAAACCTGCTTTTGCATAGTAATTTAATTATCATGAGTTTATTGAAGGGAAAAACTATTACTGCCCAAATAAGAGATTATAAAACCGGTCAACTGCTTTCTACCGGTTATAATACTATGCCTACAGAAGATAATCCGTTAAATACAATTGTTGATTTTTCCTACATTTTTCCGGAAGTACACGCGGAAGTCAATGCTATTAGATCTCTGTCGGACAACCTTGATCCTCAGGGATTAATTTTAGTCTTAAATGGGTTGCCGTACTGTTGCACCAATTGTAAAGATTATATTTATAAAGCAGGAATTCGTTATGTAAAAACACCAGGAAGTGGACTGGTTGCGGTTGACTCTTGGTATCAAAAAGGTCAATATATTGAGGAGTGGAAAAGTTGATATGTTTGGAGAAGGAAAGGAGGGATTAAGGTCGAGAGAAGAGGAGGGATTTACGATGGAACGAGTGCCGTATTCTAAATTAAAGAAGGGTTTACCGGGAGGAAAAGGCCAACATGTTTCTGCTTATGAAACTCCTGAAGGCGATATTGTATTTTACCAAGCTCTTTCTCTAGAGTTGGCAGAAGCGGCTGTGAGGGATAAGGGATTTTCTGGAGATGAGTTTGATCCAGACAGAGTAAGGTGGGCAAAGACAGGTTTTGGATGGGTAATGAATCGCTCCGATTGTGCAACTGCAGAAGGCCAGGAGAGAATAGTGGCTGTTAGGATGCCCAAAGAGGAATATTTAAAACTTGCTAGAGAAGGCGCAAGAGCTGGGCATTCTGGCGGGTCGGTTATTGGTCAGTGGGATCCAGACTATGAACCTGTCAAAGGAAGTTTGAAAGGCCAACGAAATCGCAGTCGGAAAACTTTGCATTTAGGAATTCGTCCAAAGCGTTTTCAAAAAGATGTTGAGCCTAATATTACTGGAGTAGATGATGTTACTCCCATGGTAGAAGAGTATCGAGAGGAGGTAATGAAAGGTGGGGCTGATTTGCATGACAGATTGATGGTTCCTAATGAAAGAAAGTTTTCTCTTTTTAAAAGGTCAAAGAAGTAATTTTTTGATTAGAAAAGGACTTCTTTTGTTGTTTCTCAATTTGGAATAGTAATTTCCCTGTTTGTTTTAAGGAGATGGTTTTGTTAATTTGCTAAAATAGGTGGATGAGGGGGAGAACATATAAAAGTGAAGGGATCGTACTTCAACGGCGGAATTATTTCGAGGTGGATAGGATTTTAACTGTTTATAGCTACTATTAAATTTTGTACAATGATTTCATGCCAGATTTTGGAGTTGCCACCAAAGCAATAATATTTAACACCAAACTTAAAAAATACTTAGTTTTGAAAAAAAGCGATATTGAAGATATAAATCCTAACACCTTTGATATGCCTGGAGGGAGAATGGAATTCGGAGAGACACTTGAAGAAGCCG
>JBDRHU010000111.1:0-9386 GCA_043816565.1 Patescibacteria group bacterium | reverse complement strand
ACACCAGCGCGAATCACCATGGAAGCGGAATCTCGCCAGGTGATATAGGCAGAAATTAATCCTTTGCCCTCATCCCCCCATTGACCGCCAACGATGATTTGGGCCCCCGATTTATTAGTGCTCACTGTTAGAATATATTATATTTTTATCACCAGGACAAGAAGGAAACAACGGCTGGCAAAAACTGATCGATTCACATTGTGTCACGATTTGGTTTTTGTGCTAGACTAAATTTGGGTAAAATGAGACTGGCAAAGAAGATATTAAAACTTGGTTCCCTTTTTATATTTCTGGTCTTTTTGTCTTCTCTTTTTCAAAGGATAAGACTTCAAAGTCGTGCCTACTACGGAAGTAACCAGGCAATTTTCATCTCTGGTAGCGGAGAATCTGGTCGTGCCAGTGGTGGTTTGGTTTCTTTGTCTTCAAAAGGAGAACCGGCGGTTGAGATTTCTAGCTATAACTACAAAGGAGAAGCAGAAGTTAAGCTTTATAAAAGTGATGAAAAAGAACTTTTGAGCTATTTGGTTCACAACAAAGATAATATCCAGGTAAACAAAAATCCAGACCCAGAACCGGACAGAGAAATTGCCAGTTTTAAACACCAAATTTCTTCGGAGAGCGAAAAGTTAACCCTGCCACTAGAAGAAACCGGTATTTGGATTTTGAAAATTAAAACACCATCAGCAACCGAAACGGCTTTTGTTATTAGGAGTAACTTTGGCGTAGTCGTTAAGGAAGCAGGAGATAAATATCTTTTTTGGGGTCAGGACTACGACAGTAAAAGAAGTGTTGGCGATGGCACCATAAAACTTTACAGTCTCTTGGATGTTCCCAGAATCATTGGGGACGGAGTTTTTAATCAAGAAGGAATTGCTGAAACAAAGTTTAACCCAGAGGCAAGTGTGGCCATGGTTTATTACAAAGATAGTATTTCTTTGGTTCCGATGGGCCTTCGTTACCTTAATTCTTCCGGGGCCAATTACTACATTTTCCAAAAACAAAAAAGAAGACTTAACTATTTTGTTTTTACCGATAGGCCAATTTATAAACCCGGCGACACGGTTTACTTCAAGACTATCTTGAGAGATGACGATGATGCCAGGTATAGTCTTCCTTCTGGAAGTGCTCGGGCTTCAGTTTATACCGGTTACAGTCAAGACAAAAAAGTTTTTTTCGAAAATACTTACTCGATTTCTTCGGCCGGGACAATTAACGGTCAGTATCAAATTCCGGAGGATGTGAAAACCGGGTACTACTCGCTTAAGGTCAGATTAGATGACGGCAATCTGGGGCCAGATTGGCAGGACAGTTGGGAGTACGGAGAGGGCATTTCTTTTCTGGTTGAGAACTACCGTAAACCTGAGTACAACGTTGAGATAGAAGTTGCCGAGGATGATTTGGTGGTTGGAGATAAGTTGGTTTTTAAAATAAAAGGCAACTATTTTTCTGGTCAACCTGCTAGTGATCAGGAAGTTTCCTACGAAATTCGCTCAAGTAACTTTTACGACTTTAGTTTTCTGGCAGATCAACTTGCATCGCGAGAGGATAACTACCGATACAGTTATGGGGGGGAACAAGAAACCAGCGGGAAAGTAAAACTCGATGCCAAAGGAGAAGCCTTGGTTGAAGAAGTCGTTGGAACAGCTAAGGAAGGTGGCCAGAGGGTTTTTGTGGTCCAAGCAGAGATTGGTGGTATGTTTGCCGAGACGGCCTTTGCTCAGCAAAATGTTTTTGTCCATGCCGGAAACTTTAGTATTTATAGAACCGACAGAACATACCAAGTTGCTGTTGGACAGGAGTTTTCACTGCCGGTCATTCTCCAGCCAAGGAAGACTGGCAATATTTCCGGGGTTGAATTGTCGGCTCGAATCAACAGAGAGTCTTGGATAAGTCACCAAGAAGAGGGCAAGAAGTATCCGACTTACACCAAGGAAACAGAGCAGTTACCAGAGCAAAAAGTAGTCACCGATCAAGAAGGCAAAGCAGTTTTCAAAATTAAGCCAGAAAAAGGAGGCAGTTACCGTTTTGAAGTCCAGGGCAAGGATGAGAACGGGAATTTTATTGCTAAAACATTTTCAATTTGGGCCAGCGAGGGAAGCAATTATAGCCCCTACAATGACGCCGGTTCCGGGCTTAACCTGGTTAGCGATCAGCTAAGTTACGACCCCACAGACACCGCCAAGATAACAATTAGCTCAATGGTTCCCGACAGGGACGTTTTATTGACGGTTGAGAGAGACAGAGTTGATCGGTATCAAGTACTTAGTCTGTCAGGCCAAAAAACAGTTACCAGCCTCCCCTTGCTTGAAACTGATATGCCCAATATGTTTTTGAATGTTTCCAGTTTTTCCGAGGAGAACCTGGATCAAAATTCTAACCAGATTTCTGTTTCCGCCAAAAGCAAAGAGCTGACCATTGACCTGATTCCAGATAAAAGAGAACTTGGTCCTGGTGAAACTCTGGCGGTTAATATAAGTACGACAGATAACGCTGGTAATCCGGTTTCAGCCGACTTGGCTTTCTGGGCGGTAGACAAGGCGATCTTTGAACTAGCTAGCAGCTCCCAGGATGTTTTTGATGACTTTTGGAAGAAAAGATATCATCAGACTTCAACGGTTCACTCCCTTGAAGGAATTGTTTCCTATGGAGCCGAGGGTGGCGGTGGCTGTTTTACCGGAGAGACTCAAATTTCGATGGCCAACGGCAAGTTTAAGGCGATAAAAGATGTTAAAAAGGGAGATTGGGTTTTAACCAGGGAAAGCAAGAATAACAGCAAGCTGGTCAAGGCAAAGGTAACAGAAACCTACCAGCACCAAGCTGATGGCTATTTGATTATCAATGGTTTTTTGGAATTAACTGCTGAGCATCGCTTGATGGTTAACGCCGATTGGCAAGAGGCAGGCAGTATCCAAATTGGAGACCAGATTGAATCTAAAGATGGTCCAATCAGGGTTGAGACTATCGAGTGGCAAGGAGGGTTGAGTCAAGTTTACAACTTAAAAATTGACAAGTGGCAGAGTTATCTGGCCGATGGGGTTTGGGCCCACAATGACAAGGGAGACAGCCGAACGATTCTCAAAGACACCGCTTACTGGAACCCCTCGGTTAAAACAGATTCCTCTGGTAGAGCTAAGCTCCAGTTCAAACTTCCGGACAATTTAACCACTTGGGTAATTATGGCAATTGGCTCAACTGGGGACACTAAGGTTGGCAGAACTAACCAGGAGGTAGTGGTTAGTAAAGAAGTGATTATCAGACCGATTTTGCCTAATCTTGCCAGAATTGGAGACGAAATGGTTCTTTCTGCTTTGGTTCAAAACTTCCAAGGTTTCGACTCAAACTTTGAGCTTGGTTTGAATTTTGAAGCTGGCCAAGTGACTCACGCTAGCGATCAAGAAATCTCACTTAAAGAAGCTGAAGGTAAACAGGTTTTTTGGAAAATTCTTCCGGACCAAGAAGGAGAAGCCGAGTTAGAATTTTGGATCAAATCAAAAGAGAACTCAAAGATAGGAGACTCGATAACCTTAAAGCTTCCGATTTATCAAGCTGGGTTTTGGGATCAAGAGGTCGAGGTTTCAGACCAGGCTAAAAGATACCAAGTTGATTTAGCGCCGGATGCTGATTTGGAAAAGAGCACTTTGAGTTTGTCGCTCTCCCCTTCCATCTTTGGGACTATGCCTTTGGCAATGGAATATTTGATTCAATATCCATGGGGCTGTGTTGAGCAAACCACTAGCAGTTTTGTTCCAGCCGTAATTGCCAAGGAAAACCAGGGTTTGTTTGCTCAGGCGATTGGGAAAAAGGACATAAATGAGATTGTCAAAAAAGGGAGCGATCGCCTGTCTGAACTTCAGTCCAGCAACGGATCTTGGAGCTGGTGGTCATCGCTAGAGCCAGACTATTTTACGACCGCATACGCTGTCGAATATCTAACCAGGGCTAGGGATTTGGGATTTAAGGTTGACACCGACACCCTTAGGCAGACAAGTTCGTTTTTAGAGCGAGAGGAAGTTTATGACGCGAAGTTGGCTAGAAACAGAGAGCTAAACAAACAAGAAAAGATATCCAGGGCCTACGCCCTTTCTTTCCTAAAGCCGGACCGAAACAAAGACCTTCTTAACGGCTGGGAGGGTCTGGATCCCGACATGCTGGCTTTACTGGTAATGACCAATGTTAGAAACGGCCACCGAGATCCCGACGTTAATGGTGCAAGCAGGCTACTTTCACTGGCGAAGTTTGACCAAGATATGGCCTATTGGGAGAAAGGGGCGATTGGGCGCTATCCGTCCGAGGAGGTTTCAACCGCTTTTGCAATTAGGGCGCTGATTAGTTCAGAAACCGGTCAGGAAGTTTTGCCAGCGGCGATTAAGTTCATCGCCAGGCAAAGGAAAAATCACTATTGGGCAAATACTTTTGCAACGGCGCAAACAATTCAGGCATTAACGAGTTATTCCCGTTTTTACAAAGAGGATAACCCTTTGAGTTATGTGGTTTTTCTGGGGGACAAAAAAATCGCTAGTGGGAAAATGATTGATCCGTTGGAGGAAAAGAAGGTGGAGATTCCTCTCGACCAGGTCGAGAATCAGCCAGTCGATGTCAGTATTGAAAGAAGTGGCCAGGGACCAATTTATTCAACCTTAACCCTTAAACAGTTCAGAACCAGTGACGATGTTCAAGCAGTTGAAAATGGTTTAACGATCAATCGGAAATATGTTAACCAGAAGGGCGAGGAATACAATCTTGGCGTTGGAGATCTGGTCGATGTTGAGATATCAATCGGAGGTTTAGCTTCGGCTAGTTACTACGGCGTCATTGAAGATGAATTGCCGGCTGGAATGATTCCGATTAACCCAAGATTGTTAAACCAAAAGATTAATATCAGCAACTATCAGCGTGGGGTCAGCAATCGGGAAGTTACCGAAAACGGCATGATTCTTTCTCTTTACAATTTCAACGAAAATGGTACTTATACTTATCAAGCCAGGGTGGTAAGTGAGGGTACTTTCTATGTTCCTCCGGCTAGAGCTTCCTTAATGTATCAACCGGAGATTTATGCCCGCTCCAAAGTGGAAAAGATCGAAATTAAAGACGAATCAACACCACAGTTAAGCAGGTTACCAGAGAAAAAAGCTGACAGAAGTGGTCCTTGGGCTAAACTTTTCTTGCTGTTTTCAGCTTTGGCTTTACTGGTCTTGGTCAAGAGAATCAAAAACAAAAAAAAGCTTTTAACGGTTGAGCCGGAGTCAATTGAAGACGAAAAAGAAATTCAAGAATAAGGTTTCCGCACTCTTTTTACTATCAGTCCTTTTTCTTTTCCCATTCTTTGCCAAAAAAGAAGGAACCACTGGAGCCATTCTCCCCCATCACACTTTGGCTAGTCCACTGATAGCCGAGTTGCTACAAAGAGTGGATCCAGACAAGGTTGAAACAATCATTCTCTTTGGTCCGGACCATTTTAAAAGAATAAATTTTCCTACCAGTAGTTTTTCCCTTTGGCAAACTCCAGCAGGGGTGGTCAAGCCAGAGTCGGACCTAATTGAGCAACTGTCAGAAGAAGGGCAACTGGTGTTAAATGGAGAAATTGTTGGCCAAGAGCATTCAATTACAGAACTATTGCCTTTCATCGCCTACTACCTACCAAAGGCAAAGATCGTTCCAATTGTTTTGCCAGCCAATTTTAATAACAAACAACTAGAAGAACTGGCGTCTAAATTAGCCCAGCAGAAAGATGGGGTTTTGTTTTTAGCATCAATTGACTTTTCTCATTACTTGTCCCAACAAGAGGCCTTGGAAAAAGACCAAGAAACTATTCAAGCGATAAAAGATTTTAACTATGAAGTAATTAGTAAAATGGACAGTGATTTTCTCGACTCCCCTGCCTCACTAATGGTTCTCCTAAAAATTCTGGAAAAACAAAACAAGAAAAAAGTTGAAATACTGGGGCACAGCAATTCCGCTTTGCTTGGCGGAACAAACTCTTCAGGTACCACCAGCTACCTATCAGTTATTTTCTATTAGGATTTTGCGAGCACGAATAGGCAAATTTTACCAACTCAAAGGGCATCTATTGGATTAACACGGGCAAAGATTAGTTCTTGTTTGGAATGGTGTACATTTCTATTAATCCACAACCGGCACATTTGAAATGAACGACTTTTCGAAAGTTTTTAGTAGCGATGTAAAAGGATGCTCCGTGAAAAATCTTTCCCCAAAAACTTTCTCCATTGACCCATTGGAAGTTGTTTGAGGCCAAAAAACCTTTTTTCATAAGGCCGCCACATTTACTGCACGTTTTTGTCATGGTTGGAGTTGTCACTTTTGTTTCTTCTCCCGAGTAATCCAAAAGACAACAACCAAGGTAAACAATCTTGTGTAAGCATCGCTCGCTAGTCGCCCCACAATTGACTCTGGTAAAGAAAAACCATATCTCAGAATTTCGTAGACGAATGCACCGAAAGTCAGTGCGAAAAACAAGATGGCGAACTTTACTGCTAGTTGTTTATTTTTTTCTTTCATAAATTGATTATATCAAATCAAAACAATTCTATGGTAGGAATAATGCTATTGGCCAAAAAATTAATGATATCAAAACTGCAAAGCCTAATTTGCCGATTTTGTTACGTTGTAAAACAAGTATCGAGGAGACAATGATGAACAGCTCCGGCGGGATTGTCACATAGTCGCAATATGGTTTACACCATTGATGTGGCCAATGTAAAAAATCCACAATGGAATTATGAACTCCAATTGCCTGAAAAATATCTCGAATCAGATGGAGGATAAAGACAACTATCAAAACTACGAAAGTTGTCTTCCACGCCTTACTCATAGAATATTTTTGACCATTACACCAACCTAAAGGTATACAGAACATCGACGATCTGATCTTCACCCTCTGCATCACAAGAAATTTCTTTTTTAATTAACTGATACCGAAGCAGTTTGCCATTGATTTTAACTGACATAGTTTCTCCTTCAGAAAGGGGAATCCCCCCTTGCCAGTCATATTCCCCCTGGTAATCTCCATCAAGGAAAATTGCTTTGGTATTTTTCTTAATCATCTTGATTTAATAATACCATTTCCTACTTTTAACACTTCACTAAAAAGTAGTGCTAGTTTTTTCGTGGACCCTATCATAGCAAATTAACAGAGTGGTTTACTAGGTAATCTACCAGCTATTGATCTCTTTTTCTTTAAACCAGAGCTTGACTTCAAATTCAGCTTCTTCGACATTGCCTGAGGCATGAACCAAATTGTAAGCCGGGGTTTTGGTCGCATTGGCCAAAGAGGCCGAATAGTGACCAAAGTCTCCCCTGATGGTTCCTGGAGGCGCTTGTTGGGGATAGGTGGAACCAATTATCTTTCTGACAATCTCAACCGCGTGTGGTCCTTGCCAGATCATTGCCAGGACTGGTCCTTCGGTTAGATATTCGACATTTTTTTGCAGAGCATACTTGCCGATTTCCATCGGGTCTTTAGTGCCCAGGTCTTCGTTGACATCTTTGCCGTGTTCTTCATAGAACTTGAGAATCTTATTGCCGATGTTCAGAAACCACTCTTCATTGTAAGCATAGTGCTTAGTGGCCATTTCCGGAGGAACGACCAATAGTTTACAGGCAACTAGTTTTAAACCAGTTTTTTCAAAGCGGGAGATAATTTCACCAGCCAATCCCCTTCTGATTCCATCCGGTTTGACGATGACAACTGTTCTTTCTTGATCCATTTTGAATGATTGGATTATATCTTGAAAAGCCCAAAAAGACAAAAGGGGCCACTTCGTTGTAAAATAGCAGACATGGAGCTTCCAGAAAAATTAGACATCAAACAAAATTTTCCCCTTGTTGGTCTTACTACTTTGATGGTTGGTGGAACAGCCAAGTATTTCGTTGAAATTAGTTCAGAAGAAGAATTGTTGGAAGTCGTTACCTGGGCCAAGGAGAACAAAATCAAAGTTTTTGTTTTAGGCGGTGGAGCTAGTGTGATTATTTCTGATTCCGGTTTTGACGGCTTGGTGGTTAAAATGGCCAACAAGGAAATTGCCAAGGTTGAAGAAAAACAAGAATCGATGGTTTTAAAAGTGGCTGCCGGTGAAAGTTGGGACAATTTTGTTGATTATACGGTCCGAAACAGTCTGGCGGGAGTTGAGTGCTTATCTGGCGTTCCGGGGACAGTTGGTGCCTCACCCATCCAAAACGACGAGCAATATGTAAAAATATTGAAAAGTAAGTTCTTGTGTAACCAAAAAGGTCAAATTGAAGGGGCCGGCCTAAAAATTTTTCCATAGCCCAAAAAAAATGCGCCGATTCGGAACACATACGGGTGTCCTGCTTCGGTCGCAATCTTATTTTATCGCTTCCTATTTTCGTTGTCAACAAGAAGCAGGGTTTTTGCTATGATAAGTTAACATGGTGAAAAAGAAGAAAAACTTTTCTATTGTTAGTAAGTTTGGATTACTGTTACTCTTGGTCGCTTCCCTATCCGCCAATGCCTTTCTCTATCAGAAAAATCAGCAACTGGACCAGGCCAGTCTTTATCGAGTCAAAGAAGTTTACGATGGAGATACTTTTTCTTTGACCAACAACCAGAGCATTAGGTTAAGCAACATCGAAGCGCCAGAACTGGAATTTTGCGGTGGTCAAGAAGCCAAACAAGCTCTAAGCGACCTAGTTTTAAACAAAAACTTAAAATTGGAGATAATTAATCACGATCAGTATGGCAGACTGGTGGCCTTAGTCTATGTGGATAAGATTTTGGTTAATCAGCAAATGGTGAAACAAGGTTTGGCCAGATATGATGGCTCCCCTAGTAGTCAACGGGAGAAGATAAAACGAGCCTATGACTTAGCTTTGAGAAACAAAAGGGGCATTTTCGGCCCCCCTTGCCGAGCCGAGCAACCAGAGGATCCCAAGTGTTTAATTAAAGGCAATATCTCTAGAAAAGTTGGAGCTGAAAAAACCTACCACTTCTCTGGGTGTAGCGAATACGATAGGACCATGGTCGAAAAAGACTTGGGCGAACAATGGTTTTGTAGTGAAAAAGAAGCCCAACAGGCCGGCTACAAAAAAGCGGCCAATTGTCTAGGGAAAAAATTTACCAATTAAGAGCTAAAATAAAATTGATGAGCCGGTATAAAATTAAGGACATTCCCAAGTCTGACAGGCCCAGAGAGAAACTGGTTAAAAACGGCCCCCAATTTCTTAACAACTCGGAACTGTTGGCGATTTTAATTGGTTCGGGTTATAAAGGCAAAAATGTTCTCCAGTTAGCCAAGGATATTCTTTCTAAGTATCAATCAAAAAATTTGCCCAAATTAAGCTATCAGGAACTGGTTTCTCAAAAAGGCATCGGCAAAACAGCCGCCTGCCGGATCCTGTCCGCTTTTGAG
>JBDRHU010000110.1:0-10221 GCA_043816565.1 Patescibacteria group bacterium | reverse complement strand
GTGAGAAACAGCAATGGTAACAATCTTACTAGCGTCTCTAACCGTTCCCCCCTTAGCGATGTCCGCATAGGACTTAGCTTGGGCTCCGCCTTCACCCTCTAAAACTTTCAAAATTGCCGCTGTTAGTGTGGTTTTCCCATGGTCAATGTGACCAATAGTACCAACATTAACATGAGGCTTTGCTCGATTATATGTTCCAGCCATTACTATTTTCCTCCTTTAAATTAATTAACTGTCGAAAGCTTAGAGATTTTACCACTAAGATAGTCAGTTTGCAAGCTGTCTTTTACTCCTGTTTAGGAGCATTGGCACTGGCAATCTGCTCTTCAATTGATTTAGGTACCGGATTGTAGCACAAAGGCTCCATATAAAACGAGCCTCTACCCTGGGTTAAGCTACGTAAAACCGTGGCATACCCTCGAGCCGCTTCAAGTGGGATATTACCCTTGATTACTTTAAGTTTAGCAAAATTACCTCGGCTTTCAGTCCCCAAAATCTGGGCTCGGCGGGACGACAAGTCCCCAATCACTGGTCCCAAAAATTCTTCTGGAATGCTAACTTCCAATTTCATAATCGGTTCTAACAAAATCGGGGCTGCTTTTTTGACTGCCGCCTGTAAAGCCATTGAACCGGCGATCTTAAAAGCCTGCTCTGAGGAGTCAACTTCGTGATAACTACCATCATAAACAGCTACCGAAATGTCAACCAAAGGAAATCCAGCCACGACCCCCTTTTCAACCGCTTCTTTAACTCCCTTTTCTATCGCTGGAATAAAATTATTGGGAATGGCCGCCCCTTTGATTTCGGACTTAAACTCAAACCCAGCATCCTTTTCTCTAGGAGCGACTCTCAACCAACAGTGACCATATTGACCTCGGCCACCGCTTTGGCGAACAAATTTACCCTCGGCCACTGCTTCCTGAGTAATGGTTTCCCGATAGGCCACTTGAGGCTTGCCAATGTTGACATTAACCCCAAACTCCCTTTTCATCCGGTCAACCAAAATCTCCAAATGAAGTTCGCCCATTCCGGAAATGATTGTCTGGCCGGTTTCATGATCAATCTTAGTTTTAAAAGTCGGATCCTCATCAGCCAACTTATTTAAAGAAATTCCCAGTTTTTCCTGATCAGACTTGGTCTCCGGTTCAATCGCCAAGGAAATCACCGGATCCGGAAAAGAAATTGATTCCAAAACAATCGGATGGGCCGGGTCACAAAGGGTATCTCCGGTTCGACAATCCTTCAACCCGATAACAGCCACAATTTCCCCGGCATAGGCCTCCTCTAGGCCCTCCCGCTTGTTAGCGTGCATTAAAAGCAAGCGACCGACCCTCTCAGAACTGCCATTACTGGTGTTAAGCACCGCCGAAGAACTTTTTAGAGTTCCCGAATAGATTCTTAGATAAAATAACTTGCCAACGTGAGGATCAGTTTGAACCTTGAACAAAAGCGCCGAAAAAGGCGCCTTGATCTCCGGTGGTCTTTCCTCTTCTTTCTGAGTTTTTGGGTTCGTTCCTTTCATAGGTGGAACTTCTAATGGAGATGGTAGAAAGTCAACCACCCCGTCTAAAAGGGGCTGAACTCCCATGTTCCGCAAAGATGTCCCAGCGTAAATAGGAACCAACTTGTTAGCAATCGTCGCCTTTCTTAATCCAGCTTTGAGCTCCTCAACCGTCAATGATTGGCCGGCGAAATATTTTTCCATCAAGGCCTCATCTTCGGCACAAATATCCTCAATCAATTTTTTCCGAACCGATTGGAGCTGTTCTTGATACTCATCTGGAACATCCGAAATATCATATTTGACTCCCAACGGATCCTTGCCCCAAATCAACATTTTTTCCTCCAAAACCAAAATTACACCCTTGAAGTCTTTTTCCTTGCCAACCGGCAAATCAACAATCGCCAGTTTAGTTCCCAACCGCTCACTGATCATCTGGGTTGTCCCAAAAAAATCAGCTCCAAGCTTGTCCATTTTGTTGATAAACACTAGTCTAGGTACCTGATATTTATCAGCCTGGTGCCAAACGGTTTCTGACTGAGCCTGAACCCCTTCTTCAGCGTCAAAAACCATAATCGCTCCATCCAAAACTCTCAAAGAGCGTTCAACCTCAGCAGTAAAGTCAACATGTCCAGGAGTATCAATCAAGTTAAATCTAGTGTCCCCCCAAAAGGTGGTAATGGCCGCCGAAACAATAGTAATCCCTCTTTCGCGTTCTTGCTCCATCCAATCAGTAACCGTTGTGCCATCGTCAATATCTCCAATTTTGTGGGTTTTCCCGGTGTAAAACAAAACTCTTTCGGTGGTAGTCGTCTTACCGGCGTCAATATGGGCAATCACTCCAATATTCCTGATCTTCTCCAGGGGGACAACTCGGTTTTTGGTAACGACAATTGCATCACTCATAAGAAGGTTTAGTTAATTAGCTACCAGCGCAGATGGGCAAAAGCCTTGTTGGCCGCGGCTAGTTTTTCAGCCTCTTCCCTTTTGGTAATTGCTCCACCCTCGCCTTTTAGAGCACTCAATAACTCGGCGGCTAGTTTTTCAGCAAAAGTATGATATTCCTTGTTTGGTCTTAATCTGGACTGGAAAACCAACCAGCGAATCGCCAACGATAGCTGTCTTTTTTCATCAACTGATCGAGGAACTTGATAAGCTGCTCCACCAACTCTTCGGGAGCGAACTTCCATTTTTGGCTTAATATTCTCAATTGCTTTTTCCAAAAGCAAAAGCGCGTCCATCTTTTTTTCTTTGGCAATCAATTCCAAAGCAGTATAAACGTGTTTACGGGCAACAGTCTTTTTGCCGTCTTTCATGACTCGATTGACCAGCTTATTAACCAACACACTGTCAAAAACCGGATCTGCACCAACCACTCTTTTGTTTTTAATACTTCTTCTAGGCATCTTGTCCTCCTGCACTGGCACCAGCTGAGGTCTTAACATCTGAACCAGCTTTCTTTTTGGCCCCATATTTGCTCCTGGCTTTGGCCCGGCCAGTTACTCCGGAAGTGTCGCCAGTTCCACGAACAATGTGATATTTTACTCCCGGTAAATCTCTCACCCGTCCACCCCTAACAAAAACAACAGCGTGTTCGGCTAAATTGTGCCCAATACCGGGAATATAGGCGGTTACTTCGCGCCGATTGGACAACCTAACCTTGGCCACTTTTCTCAAGGCCGAATGTGGTTTTTTCGGTGCCATTGTTTTTACCAAAGTCACTACACCTCTTTTGAGGGGTGAGGACCGAGATGACAACTTCCGAGACAAACTGTTGAAGGCACCAATCAAGGCTGGGCTCTTGGCCCCCTTGGTTTTTTTCTTCCTTCCTTTTCTGGTTAGCTGATTGAATGTTGGCATGATAAAAAAATTTAATGACCGTTTTTAATCTTGGCCCTAACAGGGTCAGTCGGTATCAGGCGGCCAATAATAACATTTTCTTTCAAGCCAAGTAAATGATCAACCTTACCCAGGAAGGCCGCTTCGGTTAGAATATTAGTGGTTTCCTGGAAAGAAGCCGCCGATAACCACGAATCGGTATGCAAGGCAGAGCCGATTAATCCCAAGACCACTCTTTTGCCTCTGGCCTGGCGGCCGCCCTTCTTGGCGATTTTAGCGTTTTCCTTTTCAAAAATTGATTCTTCGGCAAACTCGCCAACTAGGAAATAACTATCTCCGGCCGTCTCAATTCTAATTTTCCGACTCATTTCTCGAATGATAATTTCAAAATGTTTGTCGTGAATCCCAATTCCTTGAGACTCGTAAACTTTTTGAACCTCCTCTAAAAGATAAAGCTGAACAGCTTCAACTCCGCGGACCTTCAAAACCTCTTGCAAATCAAGCGACCCAGAGGCCAACCTGTCTCCTTTGGCGATCAAGTCACCATCTTTTACCTGTAACGAGCTGGCCAAAGGGATAGAATAGTTGATAACTTCTGGGTGATCCTTGTCGGTGCTGGTAATCGTCAAACGGTAACCGTCATCAAGCTCTTTGACCTTAATCCGACCATCAATTTCCGCCAGTGGGGCCGGAACTTTGGGCATTCTTACCTCCAAAAGCTCCTGAATTCTTGGCAACCCCTGAGTAACGTCCAAGCCGACCACTCCTCCAACGTGCTTAGTTCTCATGGTTAGTTGGGTTCCTGGCTCACCGACAGATTGAGCGGCGACAACTCCAACGGGCAAACCAATCTTGACCATCTGGCGAGTTGACAAATCCCAACCATAGCACTGTGAACAAACCCCGTGTTTCGTTTGACAAACCAACGGAGATCGAACGGCGACTGAAGCCACTCGCTTGTCAATAATCAGAGCCACGGCAGCATCATCAACAATGGCCCCCTTCGCCAACAGCTCTTTGCCGGTTTTGGGATCGATTACTTTTTCTGCTAAAATTCGTCCCAATATCCGTTTGGGAAACACCGAGGCCCGAGCACCTTTATTCTCAATGACCAATTTTCCCTTGGTCTTGCAGTCATCTTCCCTAATCAAACAACGATGGGAAGCGTCAACCAAGCGTCTGGTCAGATACCCAGCGTCAGCGGTTTTTAAGGCCGTATCAGTCAGCCCCTTCCTGGAACCTCTTGCTCCAGTTACGTATTCAAAAGCGGATAATCCTTCTCTAAAATTAGACTTGGTTGGCAGTGGAACAATTTCTCCAAGCGGGTTAACCACTAAACCTCTCATGCCTGAAATCTGCTTAATTTGGTCCCTTGATACCCGCTTGATACCCGCCTTGTCAAAAATCTTGATTGGCGAATCCTCTTCCAACTCACCCCAGGTCAAATCGGCAATTTGTTCGGTCGTCTCAAGCCAAATGTCTTGAGTCAACCTTCTTTTCTCTCCTGCCGTGATTAGTCCCTGATGATAGTTTTCCTCAACCTCGCCTGCTTTTTGATTGGCTTCCTCAATTAACTTCGACTTACCGGCAAACGACCTACAGTCTGAAATTGATAAAGAAATTCCGGATAGGGTTGAGGCCCAAAAACCAATATCTTTCAGGGCATCTATCAACTCAGCCGAGACATCCTCGCTCAGGTTGTCAAAAGCATAGTTAATCATTTGTTTAACTTTTTGGTTTCCAACTACTTCATTAACAAAGGGCACACCCTTGGGCAAAATTGAATTTAAAATCAAACGACCAACGGTAGTGGTCATTTTGACACCGTCAATTCTGACACCAATCAACCAACGGAGACCAACCAACCCTTGTTCATAAGCTCTGATGGCCTCGTTTGAATCGCCAAACCAATTTAAGCTATTAAAGTTAGATTCGTTTTTGGCAATATCTTCTTCCCGAATTGAGGTAATAAAGTAACAACCAACGATCATGTCCTTGCTAGGAATGGAAACCGGAGAGGCATCCGACGGTTTAAGCAAATTACGAGATGGCACCATTAGTTGGTGGGCCTCTTCCTGAGATTTTTCCGACAAAGGAATATGAACCCCCATTTGGTCGCCGTCAAAATCAGCGTTGAATCCAGAACAAACACAAGGATGAACCCGAATTGCCAGGCCATCAATCAAAATCGGGGCAAAAGCCTGCATTCCCAGTTTGTGCAAAGTCGGGGCCCGGTTTAACAATACCAACTTCCCTTCGATAACTTCCTCGAGAATGTCATAAACTTCGGGCGGACGATGCTCCACAAACGATTTGGCACTTCGAATATTGGGTGCTAAACCTCTTAACATTGTTTCCCGAAGAATAAACGGCTTGAACATTTCCAGGGCCATTTCTTTCGGTAATCCGCACTGATTTAATTTTAACTCCGGGCCAACCACAATCGCACTCCGTCCAGAATAATCGACCCTCTTGCCTAGCAAATTCCTTCTAAAGCGACCTTTTTTGCCCCGTAGCAAATCAGACAGTGATCGAGGCACTCGACGACCAGTGGATCTTCTTTTGTTTGAACTCTTTGAGGCATCAATCAAATTATCAACTGCTTCTTGAAGCATTCTTTTCTCATTCCGCAAAATAATTTTAGGTGCCCCTAACTCAACTAACCGCTTTAAACGATTGTTTCTGTTAAGCACTCGGCGGTACAAATCATTCAAATCGCTGGTTGCGAAACGACCACCGGTTAGTTGAACCATTGGTCTTAACTCAGGAGGGATCACTGGCAAAACACGCATTATCATCCACTTCGGATCAATATCGCTTTTAAGAGCACCGTTTAACAATCGCACTATTTTCATTAATTTTCTTTGTTTTTGAACTGAACTTGTTTTTTTCAAATCCTTTTTGGCTTTCCTAAGCATCGTTTTCATGTCCAGGCTCTCTAGAACTGCCGTCAAAGCCTCAGCCCCCATTTCTACCTTGAAAAATTTATCAGCACCAAGCTGGTTTAAATTAAGATATTCTGCTTCACTTAATACTGTTAAAACATCCAAGGTCCTGACTTTATCTTCCAAAACAGTACCAAGCTCAATCAGCCTCTCCTGCTCTAACAGTTTCTTGTTTTTGAGTCGTTGCTTTTTTTGCTTAACCCTAACATCAATTTCCTGGTAAGCAATGTTCAACTGCTCTTGATTTTTAATCTTTTTTTGCAACTGGTCTTTTTCCTTTTCAACCAAAGACTCAAGATCGGCCATTTCTTTTTCAAATCTATCTTTGAGTTCTTCCTTTTTCCCCTTGACACTTTCCTTAACAATTTCAATGGCCTCTTTGCGTTTACTTTTGTCGATACTGGTTACCAGATGACGATTAAAATAGACCACTCCATCAATATCTTTTTGGGAAATTCCCAATAAAACCGTCAACGGTGACGGGTTATTTTTTAAAAACCAAAGGTGAACTACCGGAGCCGCTAGGGTAATATGTCCCATCCTCTCTCTTCTAACTCGAGAATGGGTTACCTCAACGCCACACTTGTCACAGGTTACTCCACGATAACGAATTTTTTTGTATTTTCCACAATAACACTCCCAATCTTTAGTAGGACCAAAAATCTTTTCACAAAACAATCCGTCTTTTTCCGGTCTCCAGGTACGATAGTTGATCGTCTCCGGCTTGGTAACTTCACCATATGACCAATCCAAAATCATCTCTGGAGAGGCCAATTTAATCTCTAATCCTTCAAAATCTATGACATTGAAAAATGGATCTTTCACGGCCTTACTATTCGTTTTCATGTTCCTCCTTTTTATCTTTAATCGCTTCCACCTCAATATCGTCGCTTTCCTGCTTCAAACTTTTGCCACCGAGTTCAAACAAATCAGCCATCGCCCCTCCGTCTTCCGACTTGACAATATCTCCAACCGGAGCAATCACTAAACCAAGGCCATTTAGCTCTTTTACTAAAACTCTAAAAGACTCTGGAATCTTGGGATCGGGAATCGGTTGGTTTTTGATAATTGCCTGAAAGGTTGCTGTCCTCCCGATGATATCATCAGACTTAACCGTTAACATTTCCTGGAGGGTATTGGCAGCCTGATGAGACTCAAGAGCCCAAACTTCCATTTCTCCTAGGCGTTGACCTCCCATTCGAGCCTTACCACCGAGCGGCTGTTGAGTAACCAAGGAATAAGGTCCGGTTGATCGGGCGTGAGATTTATCATCAATCATATGGGTCAACTTCATAATATAAGCAACACCGACTGTCGCTTTTTGGTTGTAAGGTCGACCGGTTTTTCCATCAATAAGCTCAACCTTGCCAGTTGCTGGAAAACCTGCTTTCTCAAGCAAATTGGTAATCTCTCCCTCCGGTAATTTTTCAAAAACCGGAACTGCGTACTTTTGACCAAGCTTAAGTCCAGCAATCCCCAAGTGAGCCTCTAAAATTTGACCTAAATTCATTCTAGCTACCACTGACAACGGAGAAATAATGATGTCTACTGAAGTACCATCTTCTAAAAATGGCATGTCTCTAGCTGGCACAATCCTAGAAATTACACCTTTGTTACCATGTCGACCAGCGAGCTTATCTCCCTCTTTGATTACTCTCAGCTGAGCTACCATAACCTTAACAACTTTGTTAACCCCAGGATCAAGCTCGTCTCCTTTGTCTCGGTCTAGAACACTAACCCCAATAACAACCCCTCGATCGCCATGGGGAACACGCAAGCTGGTGTCTTTGACTTCTCTAGCCTTTTCTCCAAAGATTGCTCTCAATAATCTTTCCTCCGCGGTTAGCTCCTTTTCCCCTCGTGGCTCAATCTTGCCCACTAAAATATCATTTGGTCCAACCTCGGAACCAATGGCAATAATCCCTTCTTTGGTCAGCATCCTTAAATCATCTTCCGAAACGTTGGGAATATCTCTGGTAATTTCTTCTGGTCCCAATTTCGTACTAACCACCTGAGCTTCATATTCATGAATTTGAATTGAGGTCAAAACATCTTCTTTAACCAAACGATCCGAAATAACAATCGCATCTTCAAAACCAAGACCTTCATATTGGCAATAGGCAATCACTAAATTCCGACCGAGAGCAAGTTCTCCTCCTTCAGAAGATGGGCCATCAGCCAAAAGATCACCTTTTTTAACCTGATCACCTACATTTACGATTGTTTTTTGGTTATAACAGGTTCCATTAGGACTGGTTCTGTTAAATTTAACCAAAGGATAAATGTCTTTATTCTTCCCGCTTTCATCAACAACGACAATTTCATTCCCGTCGGCAACGATTACTTTTCCCGACCTTTTGGCCATTATTGTTCTGCCCATAGCAATTGCCACCACTTCTTCCATGCCGGTTCCTACTATCGGGGCTTCAGGCTTTACCAGTGGTACCGATTGACATTGCATGTGTGAACCCATGAGCGCTCTTTGGGGCTCATCGTGAGCAATAAATGGAATTAGCGAGGCAGAAGTTCCAACTACTTGCTGGGGTAAAAGGTCGATTAATTGAACTTTATCAACGGAAGCTTCAACAAACTCTCCTTTGTAACGAACTGGCACCCAGTCCCCTTTGAGATACCCCTTTTCGTCGTGGGGAATCCCTGTATGAGTAATATAATAGTTTTCTTCGTCATCGGCAGTCAAATAAACCACTTCGTCGCTGATCTTCATCCTTTTTTTACCACCAAGCGAAGTTTCTTTGACTACCCGATAAGGAGTCTCCAAAAAACCATAATCATTAACCTTAGCAAACAATGCCAGGTAAGTGACTAAACCAATGTTGCCACCCTCAGGACTACGAACAGGACAAAGTCTGCCGTACTGGGATGCATGGATGTCTCTAATAGAAAACGATGCCCTTTCTCTGCTTAATCCACCCGGGCCGACAACTGTCACTCTTCTTAAAATGTCCAGCTCAGACAGGGGATTGGTTTGATCTAAAATTGTTGACAACTGGTTGGTCCTAAAAAACGAATTAATAGCATTGGTCAAGGCCTGGGGGTTTATTACTTGACCCGGAGAAACCCTGTCCTTGGTACTCACCAAGCTCATTCTCTCCTTGATCATTCTCTCAAACCTGGCCACTGCTGGTTTAAGTGCCACTCGAGTAATAATCTCGCCAACCTGTCTTAATCGTCGATTCCCTAGGTGGTCAATATCATCAGTAACAAAACCCGGCTCGTTCTTTTGAAGGGAGATTAGGTACTTCATCGTCGCCAACAAATCCTGTTTGTTTAAAACCCAATTGTCTTTCTCAGAGTCATTAAGCTTCAACCCAAACTTTTTATTAATCTTGTAGCGACCAACTCGTCCCAACTCATAACTGTTTAGGTCAAAAAATCGGTCTCGTAAAAGCTTTTGAGCTGTTTCAAAAACGGCTGGTTCTCCCGGCCTCATTTTTCGGTAAAACTCCAAAACCGCTTCTTCTTGGGTTTTGGTTGAGTCAGCATCAATCGTTGGCTGAATGAAGTCAGTAAACTCCCTGATAAGGCTCTTGTCATCCGCCAAACCAACCGCCCTCAACAAAACTGTTGCCGGAAACTTTCTCCTTTTGTCAATTCGGGCAAAGATGACATTCTTTCTCCCAACAAAAAACTCCAACCACGAACCACGCAAGGGCCTGATTTCAGCTTGATAGAAATCGCGACCCGTAGACAAATCATTGGCACTAGTAAAATAGGCTCCAGGAGAACGAAGAAGTTGGTTGACGATTCCTCTCTCTATCCCGCTAACAATGAAAGTTCCTTCAGAAGTCATCTCGGGCAAATTAAAAAGAAAAATCTCGTCGGCAATTGTTTGCCCAGTTCTTTTGTTAATCAATTCTACCGAAGCCTTGATTTGTCTAGAGTAAGTGAGCCCTTTAATCTTGGCTTCTTCAATTG
>JBDRHU010000109.1:0-3488 GCA_043816565.1 Patescibacteria group bacterium | reverse complement strand
CCGAAACCGCAACGGTATGATATTGTTTTGCCAGCTTCCCCAGCGCTTCGGGATAAGACATAATTTTCAATTTACAATTTACAATTTTCAATGTCTTCATTCTACTGATCAATTTGATTAAGGGCAAGTTTCATCCTGACAACAATAATAGCCTTCATCATCGGAACCAACAATCCTTTCTCCCTCAACGCAACCGCAATAACCAGTCCCACATTCGCCAAGATAATCGTCCGGACTATGACAGGTGGTTGCCCTAACCGGTGGTTGCCCGGATGGACAAGTATAGACAGCGCTACCGACCGAAACGTTGGGACTAGAGACTCCATAGTTAACCAGCTGACCATCAACTATTGGCGTGGTTGACAAACCCAGCTTGGCGATTGCCAGGTCATCAGTGTTTTCTAACAAAGAATAAACTTTGTACCAATTGTTGCAACCTGACTCTTCAGTTAAAACAACATATGGCTCATTCGTTTGGGGATCACAGGGGATTGAATTCAGATAGGGGACTAGCTCGTCTCCGTCACACTCTTCCAAAACGTTAGTTTCCGGATAACAACCGTGGTCATTGAAATAGTCTTCAAAGGCGATTCTAATTGTCTCCAGGTCATCCTTCCTTTGACCGTCTCTGCCCTTGTTAATTTGTTTTAACATTCCAAAAACAATTACCGCCAGCATGACGACGATCGAAATCACAATCAAAACTTCAACAAGGGTAAACCCCTTGCAAGCTCTGCTTACGAGGGTGAACCCCTTTTGCTTTTTTCCTAAATTAGCCATGCTAGAAAAACTCCTAAAATCAAAAATGGGCCAAAAGCAATTGTCTGGCCAAATTTCTTTCTTTTTAACAAAATCAGTATGACACCCAAGACGGCGCCGGTCAAGAAAGCGATATAGAAAGCCCAAATAGTTCTGGGGAAGCCAAGAAAAAAACCAATGAAAAAGGCTAACTTAACATCTCCCAAACCCATTCCCTTGCCCTTGGTAATCAAATGCAAAAAAAGCAGAAAACCGAAGGCGATCAATCCCACCAAAAGATTATTCAAAAGCAATCCTGACTGAAAAACCAAAGGAACGGTCAAAACTAACAGGGCAACTACTAACCGATCGGGGATAATCTGGTAATCCCAATCAAACAAAAAAATCGCTAACAGGCACCAAGCAATCGCTAAATACAAGAACACTGGCCAACCGGCCAACCAGTAGCGCCAAAACAAAAACAGAAACATTAATCCGGTTGTCAATTCAACCAAAAAATAGCGAAAGGGGATTGACTGATGACAGGTTCGACACTTGCCTCTCAAAAACAAAAAAGACAGCAAGGGAATATTTTCCCACCACAACAATTGACGAGAACAAGAATCACAATATGAACGACCGGTCAGACTAGTTTGTTTTTTCTCAAACCGCCCGACCAGAACGTTCAAAAAACTTCCCAACGCCAACCCGACAACAGCAACCAGGCAACTGAGAAACATCATCGTTGTCACTGGTTGCTATGGTACACAAATGAAAAGGGAATTTGACGCGCTCGTCCAATCAAAATTAGTAGTGATTAATGCTTGAGTATTACAAGTACTTGTTGCATCAGTACAATCCAACATTTTAGTCGGAGCACCATCATCGGGAGTGCCCATTTCCCAAAGACCAGATGTCACTTTCCTGTTAGACTCAGCCTTGGGAGTGTAGCAAACATAAAGTCCACTAGAACTGGCCCCTCGAAACAAATAAAGCTTATCGACATCTGTCACCGTAGTAGAATTAAACATCTCTTTGTTAGCAAACGAGTCTTTCAATTCATCAGTGGCAATCAATTCTCCTTCTAAACTTCCAGCGGTAATACAACTGGTAGCAACCTCAGTCTTGTAAGTATCGGCGGTGTTAGGTGCGGCATAACAAACACCAGCTCCTGGCATCAAACTAGTTAAGCCAACAAGAGTTGTCCCTTCGACACCCTTACTCGTTCCCCAGACCTCATCCTCCCAGGGGTAGTAAAGCTGGGTAGCGTAGTATCTTTCAAGAGCTGCCAATAGTTCAGCGGCATCGTTTTTGAATCTCGCGTCTCTGGCTTTATTGATCTGTTCAATTGGGTTTAGAGTAGCAACCAAGGCCGCTGCCAAAACACCAATTAAAGCGATAACGATCAGTAACTCCACCAATGTGAAACCACCATCGTCTGGTCCTTTTTTAAATAATTTCTTCATCATTTCACCTCCTTTTAAGTTAGTTTTTAAAACTGACTTTGTCTTAAAACTGACTAGTTAAATTATAAATTGGCATTATCACTGCAATAACCAGGAATCCAACACCGATCCCTAATACAACCATAATAAGTGGTTCAATGGCGCTTGTCAATCCCTTAACTTTTTGCTCCGATTCGCTTTCAAAGTAACGAGAAACATTGTTTAAAATTTCATCCAACTTACCGGTTTGTTCACCGGTAGCAATCATCTGGGTAACAATCGTCGGAAAAGCCGCCCCATCGTTAAGCGCTTCTGAAAGCGGAAAACCTTTTTCAACGCTTTCGGCCCCCCGGTTAAGGGCTTGACCAAAAACTTCGTTGCCGGCCGACTCACCAACAATCTTAATGGCATCCACCAGCGCTACCCCAGTTCCTAATAGTGTCCCCAGGGTTCTGGTAATTTCAGTTAACAAAATTGTTCTGGTCAGCGGTCCCCAAATTGGGATTTTTAACTTCAGTTGGTCGACTTTCAGTCTGCCTTCGGGGCGCTTGAGAAAAACCTTGTAAGCCAAAAATAGTCCAACTATTAAAACTGGCAACGCCCAGAGGTTGCCGGCCAAAAAGTCAGACATTCCCATTAAAATCCTGGTTGGCAGTGGCATTTCGCTACCAAACTCGCTATACATGGCCGTCATTTTGGGTACCACAAAAACCATCATCACCAAACTGACCCCGATCATGCCGATGATAACGATAATCGGATAGATCATTGCGCCTTTAACCTTGCCGACAAATTCTTTTTTCTTCTCCAGATTCTCTGCCAAACGTAAAAGGACCTCTTCTAAAACTCCGCCTTCCTCACCGGCTCGAACCGAGGCAATGTAAACATCCCCAAAAACCTTTTTTTCTTTAGCCAAGGTTTTTCCCAGAGAATCACCACCTTCAATCTTGGCTAGAGCTTCCTCAATAATCAGCTCTAATCGACCAGTGGTTTGTTTTTGAATCAACTCTAGCGCTTCAGTGAGGGGCAGTCCAGCGTTGATCATGGTTGCCAACTGCCTGGTAAAACCAGCTAGTTGGGCCAAAGACACTCGGCGCTGAAGCAGGCTGTTTAAATACGTCAACGGGCCCTTTCTTTGCGGTCTCAGAGTTAAAATGACCAAGTTTTTTTGTTTTAGCAAGGCAACAGCTTCCCGTCGGGTTTTGGCTTCAACTAGACCTTCAACGTTCTTGCCATTCCAATCTTTGGCTTTGAAATCATATTTATCCATCGATCTTGACCTGACGCCGTCTTAAAAGGCGATCT
>JBDRHU010000108.1:0-2422 GCA_043816565.1 Patescibacteria group bacterium | reverse complement strand
GACCCACGACAAGTTCCACAGCGGGAACCGATAGACTACTCGCTTTTTTCCAGACAGGCCAATGCTGAGACATGATCTCCGGAGCCTTTTTTAAAGCGCATAATGATGACTCCTTGGGTGGCCCGACCCAACTCGGGAATGTTTTTGATTGGTAGCTTGATGATTTGGGCTTTTTTAGAAGTCAAAATTACTTGTTCAATATTCTCGTTAATGACGGTAGCTGAAGCGACTTTACCGGTTTTTTCGGTGATATTGGCAACTTTGACGCCAACTCCGCCTCGTTTTTGAAGTGGGTATTTGTAAACATCAGTTCTTTTACCAATGCCATTTTCCATGATAGCCAGCAGATGTCGATAGATTTTTTTTCTCTTGTCCTCTGGTTTAGGCAATTTGCTTGGAATGATATCCATCGAAACAACTTCATTACCGGGCTTGAGGGCAATCCCTTTGACTCCCTGAGCACTTCGGCCCATTGAGCGGACATCGGTTTCGGCAAAGCGAATACATTTGCCATCTTTGGTGGTCAGAAATACTTGGTTTTTACCATTGGTAATCTGGCACCAGGTTAGCTCATCGCTACCCCGAAGGCCAATAGCAATAATGCCTGAACTTCTAATGTTGGCAAATTGCTTCAGTGGGGTTCTTTTAACTATCCCGTTTTTAGTCGCCATGAAAATGTATTTAGCATCCGGATCCGGCTTGGAATCTCTTTTCAAAATTGCCTGAATTTGTTCCCCCTGATCAATGTTAATTAGGTTAATAACCGCCTGACCCTTTGATTGACGGGAACCATCCGGAGTCTCCCAGGTTCTCAGGTCAAAGACCCGGCCCTTGTTGGTGAAAAACAGCAGATAGTCGTGAGTCGTACAGCTGATAATGTGATCAATTTCGTCGCTTTCTTTAGTGGTCATACCGACCACTCCTTTGCCGCCTCGTCTTTGGCTTCGGTAGGTATCTCGAGGGACTCTTTTGATATAGCCGGTTTTGGTAACGGTGACAATCACTTCTTGGTCAGGAATTAAATCTTCTTCATTAAAATCTTTCAATCCTCGGGCAAAAACCTTGGTTCTTCTCGGATCGGCATATTGGTCTTTAATTTCCCCCAATTCTTTAGTGATTGATTTGACCATTGCCTCTGGCTTGGTTAACAAAGCTCTCAGTCGATCGAGTAAAAGTTGAATTTCTTTGTATTCGGCTTCAATTTTTTCTCTTTCCAAGGCCGCCAAGCGTCGTAGTTGCATGTCCAAGATGGCAACGGCTTGCAGGTCAGTTAGAGAAAACTTTCTCATTAAGTTTTCCTTGGCAACATCGGCATTTTTAGATTTTTTGATGGTTTCAATGACTTCGTCTAGGTTATCCAAAGCGATTTTTAGACCCTCCAAGATATGAGATCTGAACTTGGCTTCTTTGAAGTCAAAAATAGCGGCTCTTTTGACAATTTGGTGACGGTGGCGCAAGTAAAGCAACAAAAACTGCCTCAGATTCAGAGTCTGAGGAACACCATCAACCAAAGCCAACATATTGGCTGGGAAACTGGTTTGCAAAGGAGTGTACTTGTAAAGTTTGTTTAAAACCGAATTTGGTTTGGCATTACGCCTTAATTCAATCACAATTCGAACCGGGATTTGCCGGTCGGATTCATCGCGTAAATCGGAAATACCAACGATCTTTTTGTCTTTGGCTAGGTCAGCAATTTTACTAACCAGGTCGGCCTTGTTGACCTGATAGGGAAGCTCGGAAATGATGATTTGAAATCGGCCTCCCCGACCCTCTTCAATCTTGGCCACTCCCCTAACCGGGATTTTGCCTCGGCCAGTGGTATAAACCTCCTCAATCGCTTGTTGATCAAAAATTTGACCACGAGTGGGGAAATCAGGGCCTTTAACAAATTGGGTTAATTCGGCTGAAGTCACTTGGCTTTCGAACTCAAACTCCCAGTTCGATAGCAAATTGACCTCTTCCATAATCACTTCTTCGGCACTCTTGACCTTTTTGACTGATAGTTGCTTGATCTCAACTTCTTCCGGCTGGTGTTTTTTCTCTAATTGCCCTTTTTTGAGCATGAAAAGCAGAGCGTCAACGATCTCGCCTAGGTTGTGAGGCGGGATTTTGGTGGCCATACCGACAGCAATACCATCAGTCCCATTTAAAAGCAGATTAGGAATTCTGGTTGGTAAAACCGACGGCTCTTGCTGGGTGTTGTCAAAAGTGTCAACCATATCGACGGTTTCTTTCTTGATATCAGTCAGAATTTCTCTCGAGATTTTGCTCATTTTAGCCTCGGTATACCGCATGGCAGCGGCCGGATCTCCGTCCATCGAACCAAAGTTTCCTTGGCCATTAATTAGCGGATAGCGCATCGAAAAGTCTTGGGCCATTCTGACCATGGCGTTGTAAACGGCCATATCGCCATGAGGATGGT
>JBDRHU010000107.1:0-8437 GCA_043816565.1 Patescibacteria group bacterium | reverse complement strand
GTTTAACAAGGTTGAGATGAATGTTTTTACCGTTCCTGATGTTTCGGTTTCAGACAAGAAGTGTTTGGAGTTGTTGGCCATCCAAGAAGAGATCGTCAAAGATCTGGGCTTGGCCTATCGGGTGATGAATTGTTGTACTGGCGACCTACCCCACCCTAACCGTCGTATGTATGATCTGGAAACCTGGTTTGCTGGGCAGGGCAGATACCGAGAAACTCATTCCTGTAGCAACTGTACTGACTTCCAAACTAGAAGACTAAAAATCAAAGTTAAAACTAAAGATGGCAACAAGTTTGTTCACGCTCTGAATGCCACTGCCGTCACCGACAGGACAGTTTTGGCGATTATTGAGAACTTCCAGCAGAAAGATGGATCGGTCTTGGTTCCAAGAGTTCTTCAGGCGCTAGTTGGCAAGGACAGAATTGAGAGG
The DNA here is from genome assembly GCA_043816565.1 of Patescibacteria group bacterium. Taxonomy (GTDB): domain Bacteria; phylum Patescibacteriota; class Microgenomatia; order UBA12405; family JAHJSD01; genus JBDRHU01. Next base: position 8,007 of record JBDRHU010000107.1, on the reverse strand, counting down.
TTATAATCCTTCCATGCTTAATTTTGTCAAAAAGTTGTTTGACTACAACCAAAAAGAGCTTAAACGCGTCGGCTTGGTGGTTGAGAAAATCAACAGCTTTGAGCCGGCTGTTTCAAAGCTTTCCGACAAAGCCCTGGCGGCCAAGACGGTAGAGTTCAAGAAGAAAATTGCCCAAGGAGCTGATTTGACAGGAATGATTCCGGAAGTGTTTGCCGTTGTTAGAGAGGTTGGAGTTAGGGTTATTGACCAGCGGGCTTTTGATACCCAGTTGATTACTGCCGTTTGCCTTTGGGAAGGTAAAATCGCTGAATTGAGAACCGGTGAAGGAAAAACTTTGGCTGCGGTTTTCCCCCTCTATTTTCGAGCCCTAGAAGGAAAAGGGGCCCACTTAGTAACAGTTAACGATTATCTTGCCAAGATTGGTTGCGGATGGATGGGGGGTATTTTTGACTTTTTGGGTTTGTCGGTCGGTTGTATCATTCCAGAACAATCCTATATTTATGACACCAAACACAAAGCAACAGTTGACGACAGGCGATTGATTCACTTGAAACTGACGGATAGAAAACAGGCCTATCTGGCTGATATTACCTATGGAACTAGCAATGAGTTTGGTTTTGACTATTTACGAGACAATATGGTTCAAAAAGGTGAAGATGCGGTTCAGCGAGGCCACTTTTTTGCCATCGCCGATGAAGTTGACTTTTCTTTGATTGACGAAGCCCGAACACCTTTGATTATTTCTTCTCCTCAACAGGAAGCCACCGAAAAGTATTATCGCTTTGCCAAGTTAGCTGCCGACTTGGCATCAGCAACTGACTATGTGGTTGACGAAAAGTCCAAGACGGCTGTGTTAAGTGAATTTGGGATTCGTAAAGTTGAGCGGGCCTTGGGTTTTACTAATTTGTACGAAGAGGACTTTGACACTATCCATCATATTGAAAATGCTCTTAAAGCGGTGACTCTTTTTCAAAGAGACAAAGACTATATCATTCAAGAAAACCAGGTAGTTATCATCGATGAGTTTACCGGCCGGATGATGCATGGTCGGCGTTGGTCCGATGGTCTTCATCAGGCGGTCGAGGCCAAAGAGGGGGTGCCGATTCAGCGAGAATCGAGAACCTGGGCAACGATTACTTTCCAAAACTATTTTAGGATGTATCAGGTTCTTTCCGGTATGACCGGAACAGCGGCCACCGAAGCCGAGGAGTTTAAAAAAATCTACAACCTTGAGGTGATTGTTATTCCTACCAATAAACCGATTGTTAGAAAAGATTTGTCAGACGAAGTTTACAAAAGTCAGCGGGCTAAGTATACCGCTGTTGTCGCCGAAATCGAAAAACGACACCGTCTCGGCCAGCCGGTTTTAGTGGGGACGACCTCAATTGAGAAAAATGAAATGGTCGACAACTATCTTAAAAAGAAAAAGATTCCCCATCAGATTTTAAATGCCAAGCACCATCAACAAGAAGCCAAGATTATCGCTCAAGCGGGAAAATTGGGAGCAGTTACCATTGCTACCAATATGGCTGGTCGAGGAGTTGACATTGTTTTAGGCGGAGAAACACCCAGCAAAACCGAGAAAAACTACAAAGGATTATTTGCCCAATGGCAGAAAGACCATCAGAAGGTTAAAGAGCTTGGTGGTTTGTGTATCATCGGTACTGAGAGGCACGAGTCCAGGAGAATTGACAACCAATTGAGGGGTCGGGCTGGTCGCCAGGGGGATCCGGGGGCTTCTAAGTTTTTTGTTTCTCTGGAGGATGATCTGATGCGGGTTTTTGGTGGCGAACAGATTGCCGCCATGATGACTCGTTTTAAAATGCCAGAGAACATGCCGGTTGCTCACGCCATGGTTGGCAAGATGATCGGTCAAATTCAAAGTAAGGTTGAGGGCTTTAATTTTGATATTCGTCGTAGCTTGGTTGAGTTTGACGATATTGTCAACAAACAAAGAACGATTGTTTACAAACAAAGACGGCAAGCTCTTGATGATTTTGCCGAGAATCCTCAAAAATTAAAAGAAGATGTTTTGGATCGACTAGACCAAGAGCTTGAGTTTTTGGTTTCTACCAGCCTGGAAGGGGAACCGCTCAAACCATCGGTCGAGAAGATTGTTAACGGTTTGGCAGAGATTTTGGCAATTGATGATGGTCAGCAAAGACAGTTGTTGGCCAGGCAGCTCAAGGGTAAAGAGGATGAACAACAAATGGTCGAGGCTTTGACCAAACTGGTTAGACAACGCTATGCCGATCGGGAAAAACTAATTGGACCAGACATTTGTCGAGAGATTGAAAAGTCGTTGTTGGTTTTCACTCTAGATAATCTTTGGGTTGATCATTTGACGGCCTTGGAGAGTTTAAAACAGGGAGTCAGATTGAGAGGCTACGGTCAAAGAGATCCTTTGGTTGAGTATCGAAAAGAAAGCTACCAAATGTTTCAAGAATTACTGGGCAAGGTTAACTATCATCTGGCCAGGAGAATTTTCCGAGTAGAAGTTGGTGTTCAAGGGTCTCGGCCAAGTCAGGTTACCGAAAAGAAAGAAGTAGTTTCAGCCCCGGGTCAGGTTTCTGCTGATACTTTGGGTTCGGCGCCGGCAAGCCAGCCAATGACAGTAGTTAACCAGACCAAAGTTGGGCGTAACGATTCTTGTCCTTGCGGTAGTGGCAAGAAGTATAAAAAGTGCTGCTATCCCAAGTTTGGTTGACTGTTTTCTGCTAAAATTAAGGGGATGGACTATCAGCGAATATTGAGGTTGATTCTTTTTTTGTTGGCCTCTGGAGGTTTGGTTTGGTTTTTGTCTCGACAGAATTTAGGCCAACGACCTTCTTTGGTCGAGGGAGAAACGTCTGATAACTTGGTTCAGGTTTTGGGAGATAATATTGAGGAGGCCTTGCCGGAAGAGATTAAGCAACGGATTAGTCTTTTAGAGGAGAAGGTTTTTAAGAAGAGCATTGAAGTGGTTGAAGAAACGGAAATTGTCAAAGAAGTTAAGAAAACCATTCAGCAAGCCACCGAAGATGTTGGTGATTTTCCAGAAAAAAAGACCAAAGAAATTAAAAAGGAAGTTATTGAACAAGTTTGTCAGGAGTTATTAAAAGAGTTTGAGTAAAAAATGGAAGAGCTAAAGAACAAACTAACTGAACTGAAGAGTCGACTTGAATCGATCAAAGAGAAACTTAACCTGCCGGCTCTAAAAGAAGAGGCCGATTTGATGGAGGTTGAAAGTAGTCAGCCGGGCTTTTGGGACAATCCTAAGGTCAGCCAACAAACCATGAGTCGTCTAGGTGAACTGCGGGGAGATTTGAAAATGGCCTCTGAGTTTGATGCTCGGCTGAAAGAATTCGAAGAATTATTAAAAATGGTTTCTGAAAACGTGGAAGAACCAGATTTATTAATTGATTTGAGTAAAGAATTAGAAACTGCAGAAAAAGATTTATCAATTTTAGAAAGCAAGACCTATCTTTCAGGGAGATATGATCGTGGTGATGCAATTTTGTCGGTTCACGCTGGCCAGGGCGGAACCGAAGCGATGGATTGGAGCTCTGTTCTTCAGAGAATGTACCTGAAGTATGCTCAAAAAAGGGGTTGGAAGACTGATGTCATTGATTTGATTTCCGGAGATGAAGCTGGGATCAAGTCAGTTTCCATGAGAATCAGTGGTTCCTGTGCTTACGGTTATTTAAGGAGAGAAGCCGGAATTCATCGACTGGTTCGGCTGTCTCCCTTTAACGCTCAGAGTTTACGTCAGACCTCTTTTGCTAAAGTTGAAGTCCTGCCATTGATTGAAGACGAAAAAGACCTGGAAATTAATCCAGCCGATTTGGAATTTGATTCTTATCGAGCTGGTGGCCACGGTGGCCAAAATGTTAACAAGGTTGAGACAGCCGTTAGAATTAAGCACAAACCAACCGGGATTATTACCGCTTGTCAGTCTCAGCGCTATCAGGAGCAAAACCGGAAGATTGCCATTCAAATGTTGGCGGCCAAGCTTTGGGAACTGGAAGAAACCAGGCGCCAACAGCAACAAAGAACACTTAAGGGGGAAAATGCCACCCCGACCTGGGGTCGGCAGATTCGTTCATATGTTCTTCATCCTTACAAAATGGTCAAGGATTTGAGGACTGGCTGGGAGACTAGCAATGCCCAAGCGGTTTTGGATGGAGACTTAGATGGCTTGATTGAATCGGCCTTGAGCTTGAAAGATGACTGAAAACAGTGTTAAATGATTAGTAGGTTTGAAACTTAACAGTTTAAGGAGGATATAAATGGAAAATTTACTTAATAACAATACCGACGTTGGGTTTGATCAGCCAGTCGAGAATCAAAAAGTTGTGCCACCGACTGAGGTTTCATCCAAACCGAAGATAAATTTGGAGCCCAAGTTGTTGCTTGGATTTTTGGGTCTTTTGGTTTTCGGTTTGTTTAGTGGTTGGTTGTTGAGTCGTTTGCCATTTGTTGGGGGAAAAACTGGTGAAATTTCCACAGAAAAACAAAGTGCTAGTCGATTGGCGGCTGGTTTAGAAAAAGGTGAACAGTTGGAATCTGGTACGACCTATGGTCAAGATAGTGAGGCTTTTAAAGATTCGGCCCAAGGGGTAATTGCTAAAAATGAGGTGGGTAATGAAGGTAGCCATTTGCTCTTGCGAGAAGGGGGAGACTCCCAGACAGTTTATTTGACGTCCTCGGTTTTAGACCTGGATTTGTTTTTGGATCGAAAGGTGGAAATTTGGGGAGAGACTTTCTCTGCCCAAAAAGCTGGTTGGCTGATGGATGTTGGCAAGGTTAAGGTGCTGGAGTGATTTTGTTAGCAAATGGAAATTAAATTTGACCGAACCTCTAAGCACTTCGGGAGTGTTTCGGCACTCGAAGAGGTTTCTTTTGAGATTGCCAGTGGTGAATTTGTTTTTATCACCGGCAAATCGGGAGCCGGGAAAAGTACAGTGATTAGTTTAATTTTAGGCGAGTTTTTACCCAGTCAAGGCAGAATTTCTTTGAACGACGTTTGTTTGGCAGAGTCAAAGAAATCAGAATTGTTGGCAATGCGTCGACGAATGGGGATCATCTATCAGGACTTTCGTCTTTTAAACAACAGGACCGTTAGAGAAAACATTTTGTTAGCCTTGGATGTTGTTGGTCACCAGGATGAAGATTGGGCAGAACAACTGGACAAGGTTTTAAGCTTGGTTGGTTTGCAAGAACGGCTTGATTTTTTTCCTTCTCAGCTCTCCGGTGGTGAATTGCAAAGAGTTTGTCTAGCCAGGGCTTTAATTATCAAGCCGGAGCTGTTAATTGCCGATGAGCCAACCGGAAACCTGGATCCGGAAACCGGCTGGGAGTTGATGGATTTGTTGAAAAAAATAAACCAGCAGGGAACAACTGTTATCATGACAACTCACAATTTTGATATTGTCAATTCAATGAAACAAAGAGTTATCAAGTTGGATGCCGGTAGATTGGTTTCCGACAAAAAGGAAGGGAAGTATGAGTAAAAAAGACAAAGAAGTTAAGGAAATCAAGGAAGGTGGGGAAAGCGAAATTAAGTCGGGTAAGACCAAAAGGGTCAAGGTTGGGGTTTGGCTTAACACCTGGCGACAGGTCAGGCGGTCGCCGTTTCAGAGCTTGGCGGCGGTTATCGTCATGTGGTTTAACTTTCTGACGGCCAGCATTTTAGTGTTTTTATTTTTGGCCCTTTCCTCTTTGCTTGGTTATTTTGAGGCCAGGCCAGAAGTAATCGCCTTTTTAAAAGATGAAGTCGATTCGGTCCAGGTAGAGCAGTTGAAACAAAAGTTGTCTGGGGTTGACGGGGTAACCGAAGTCAAGTTTTTTAGTAAAGATGATGCCCTAAAAATTTATCGAGAACAAAACAAAGACAAACCATTTTTATTGGAAATGGTCAGCGCCAGGATTTTACCGGCCTCTCTGGAGGTTTCCGCTAAAGATCCAAGCTATCTTTTGGGTGTGGCCGAATTGATCAAGGGCGAGAAGGATTTAGTTGAAGATGTTGTTTTCCATCAGGATGTGGTTGAGCTGTTGTCCTTTTGGGTCAAGGTTTTGCGCAATGGTGGGTTGGGTTTAGTCTTTTTCTTTTCGCTGGTTTCGCTGGTGATGATGGTTTTGATTTTGGGAATGAAAATTTCGGCCCAGAGAGATAGTATTCGGGCTTTGCGTTCTCTGGGAGCCAGTGATTCCTATATCCAGTCACCGTTTTTACTGGAAGGAATGATTTATGGCTTTACCGGAGCTAGTTTCGGTATGTCTTTGGTTTTTGGGTTTTGGTTGCTGGTTAGAAGTCGGGCCTATGAGTTTTTCGCCCCGATTGTTTTAATCCCGAAAGATCCGATTTTGTTGTTGTCTATTGTTGGGATTGAGTGGTTCTTGGGGATTGGTTTGGGCTTGACAGCCGCTTGGCTGGCCAGTCGTCGCTATCTCAAAAAATGAGGTTCAAAACTTTTCTACTTCTATTTTTATTTTCCGCCCTGGTTTGCCCGTTTTTGGTTAAAGCAGTTGATGTTGGAGGGGACTTGGGGCAACAAAAGTCGGAATTGGAACAGAGGATCGCTGATTACGAAAAAGAGTTGACCCAGAAGAAAAAAGAGGTTGATAGTTTAAACGGTCAAATTCAGTACATGAATTCTCAGATTCAGTTGACGGCTTTAAAAATTACTCAAACCATTAACCAGATGGATATTCTTGAGGAGCAGATCGCCGAGCTCTCAAAGAAAATTGGGATTTTAGATGTTTCCCTGGATGAACTATCAGGCCTTTTTATCAACCGAGTAGTCGCCACCTATAAAGCTGGCCGATTTTCTTTCCTAGAGTCGTTGCTTTCTTCTGGTAGTTTTTCAGATCTTTTTAAGCGGACTCGCTATTACGAAGCCGTTCAAAACTACGATCGACAGATGTTGGTAGCCATGGAAGAAGTACGCTACAACTACGATCAGCAAAAGGCCGAAAAAGAAAAAAAACAAAAAGAATTAGAAGTCCTAAAGTCTCAGCTGGCTGGACAAAAGCTGGCTCTGGATCAGCAAAAAAAAGACAAAGAGTATTTGTTAGTGGTTACCAAGAATGATGAAAAGAAGTATCAAAACCTGATTGCTCAGGCCTTGGCTGAACTTCAGGCGATTCAGGCGATTGTTGCCGGGCAAGGACAAGAGAAGGAGATTGGCGGGGTTGGTCAAGGGGAAAAGATTGCAACGATTATTTCTGGATCGTCGCCCTGTTCTAGCGGAACCCATCTTCACTTTGAGGTTAGAAATGGGGACAGTGTTCAAAATCCGTTTTCATATCTTAGCTCTGTTGGTTTGGAAAATGCTTCTGGCGGGGACGAGTATTTCTTTGGTGGTAGTTGGCCTTGGCCAATTAATCCTCCGGTTAAGCTAACCCAAGGGTATGGTAATAACACTTGGTGGATTCGGTCAGGGATTGCTCCTTATAGTTTCCACACCGGGATTGATATTGTTTCTGATAGTTCGGCGGTGAGTTCGGTGGCCGAAGGAACCTTGTACAACGGTAGCATTAAGTGTGGTGGTGGTTATTTACGCTATGTTAAGGTCAAACACAAAGATTCCGACACTGCCACCTACTACCTGCATATCAACTACGAGAAGATTTAAACAGAGATTTTTGGTATTATTTTTTTAATGCTATTTGCCCTAGCACTACTAATTTTTTTGTTTGTACCCCAGAAGTGTTTTGCCTCAATGTCACTTACTTACTCTGGTACTCCGTCTAGTGTAGAAGAAGACACACCATTCAGTGTTGATGTTTTTCTTAATGGTGCTCCTTCCGAGAGGATTTACTATCTTAGGGCGGCTTTTCAAAAAGAGACTGGCTCGAAATATTTTGGTTATACAAAAAACAATGGAGGTGTTTGGGTAGATGAAAATGGTCCAACAGAGGAATTTTATAAAATAACCACAAACTCAGAAGGCAATTGGAGTGGAAAGCTTGAGGCAAAGACGGATTTGGCAAATTCGGGTTTCGTCGGAGAAGGCGACTATTTTT
>JBDRHU010000106.1:0-2807 GCA_043816565.1 Patescibacteria group bacterium | reverse complement strand
ACCAATCCCCGAGCTCGTCCTCAAAGGTTTCACTGGTGAATTCTTTATCGGGCTTGCAACAGTTCAGATCCGGATGGTAGCAGGCAGCAGTTTGTTGCAATGTCCTTTTCCACGGTCGATCGAAAGAATAATTAAGTCCATCACCGAGACGATCCACATTAGCTAAAGCGACAGTAGCAAATTCCCCAACACGAGCAGTTTTTTTCCGTGAGGGCCACATCCTTCGTTGAGCGGCTTGACAGATTGTCGCGGCAATAATGCTTCTGCCAGCAGTGCTTTCTAGACCCATAGTCTTATTATACTGTTTTTGTGGCCAGTTTTGCAACAAATAGGGGTCGGCTGTTCGTAGTAGAATGTATGTATGGTAGGGGAGAAAGAGAAAAAACAGTTACGCCTTTTGGCCAAAAAGGCCAGGGCAGGAGACAAACAGTCCTTTGAAAACTTGGTTTTGTTAACCCAGGAGGCGATTTTTCGGCACTGCTGGCGGGTTTTGGGTAATGAATACGAAGCGGCCGATGCTTGTCAGGAGACCTTTGTTAAATTTTGGTTCAACCTGGACAAGTTTGATACCCGCTTGAATGTTTTGCCCTACCTTTACAAAATTGCCACCAATAATTGCCTGGACCAATTAAGAAAGTTAAAAAGACTGGTTCATTTTGATGATTTGGAAGTCGGTGGTGAGTATTGGCAAACCAATGTTGCCTGTCAGGGCCAAAAAGAAGCCGAAAGGCAAGAGATGAGGGTGGCGGTGGCTAGTTTGCCCAAAAATTATCGAGCCGCTCTGTCTTTGTATTTTTTTGAGGGTTACAAATACCAGGAAATTGCTGATATGATGTTGGTACCAGTCAACACAGTTAAAAGTTGGATTAAAAGGGGCAAGGAAAGATTAAAGGAGATAGTATGAAACAAAAAGTTAAAAAGAAATTGAGTCTTGGTGGAAAAGACTTTTTGCTCGGTCTCGGCCTAGGATTGGGTTTGGTTTTTTTGGTCGGAGTGATATTTTTTAGTGGCTACTGGTCTGGTCGTTGGCGTTTGCGCCAAAACCAGTTTTGTTTTCCACCCAAAGAGCTGTCTCACCCGATGCGTCGAGTGATGGAGGAAAATCTGGGGTCTGATTTTTTGACTCGTTGGCAGGGCAGAGCCCTGCTAGGTCAGGTGACTGATATCTCTTTGACTAAGTTAGTTTTGTCAACCGCCGAGAGTGACAGAGAGTTTGATTTGGATGCCGATACTCGTTACCTTAAAGGTCGGACTCCGATCAATCGGGTTGAGATTGCCAAAGGACAGTCGGTGGCGGTTTTGCTAGACGGGCGCAAACAATTGGTTCGGGCGGTAATTGTTCTTCAGCGCCCCTGATTGGTATACTCTCTCTATGTTCAGCTATTTGAGTCAGGGTCTTAAAAACGGTTTACGAGTGGTTTTCGTGCCAACCGACTCTCCCTCTTTGGCGGTCAAGCTATTAATTGGGGCCGGATCTAGACATGATAGTCCTAAATTAGCCGGAACCGCTCATTTTCTGGAACATGTTAGCGCCTTCAGCGAGACAGTCAAAAATCCTAAGCCGATGGCTTTGGTTAAAAAACTCGATTCGATTGGGGCGATTCACAACGCTGGTACTACTCGCGAGTACAGCGAGTATTGGGTCAAGTCGGCGGTTAAAGATTTGGACTTGGCCTTGGAAGCGATTTCCCAGTCAGTTTTTCATTCCCTGATCGGTTCTCGGAGGATTGAAACTGAGCGGGGAGCGATTTTAGAGGAGTACAACATGTATCAGGATAGTCCGTCCGAGAGAATTGGGGATTTGTTTAGTCAAGTGATGTTTGGCAACTCTTCTTTGGGCTGGGAAATGACTGGTAACCGAGACCAGATTAAAAAAATTGGTCGGGATGATCTGCTGGCTTTTCGTCAGGCCTTTTACCAACCGGAGAATATGATTTTGGCAATTGCCGGAGGGATTAAAAAAGACCAGTGGCCAGAGTTGGTTAAAACGATTGAGAAATATTTTACCAATCTGCCGGCTTGGAAAGCGGGAGTCAAGAAAACAGATTTTTGTTTGGGGAAAAGTAGGAGTTTGTTGGAACCCAGAACAACCGAGCAGTTACATTTGATTTTTGGGTTACCGATTTTTGGGATTAACGACCAGCGTCGCTGGCCGATGCTTTTGTTGAACGCAGTTTTGGGAGGTAATTCTAGCTCTCGTTTGTTTGCCAAGATTAGGGAAGACCGGGGTTGGGCCTATTACATTGGTAGTTTTACCAACTACTACCAAGAGACTGGCATGTTTGCCGTTATGGCTGGATTAAGAAAAGACAAGGCCGGTTTAGCGCTGGGGTTGATCAAAAACGAATTGCTTAAGGTGGGCAAAACCCTAACTCAGTTGGAGTTTAAAAAGGCTAAGAGTTTCCTGGAAGGTCGTTATCTGCTGTCTTTGGAGTCGCCTTTGGGGATGGCCTCTTCAATTGGCCAAAGTTGGTTGTCCGAGGGCAAGATCAGAACTGTTGAAGAAACTCAAAAGAGAATTAAAGAAATTAGTTTTGATCAGGTTCGGGATTTGGCTCAGTCTTTGTTTTTTAAGGACGCTTTCTATCTTTCAGCCATCGGCCCAAAAGAAAGTTTGTCATTGCTCAAAAATGATTAAGTGCGTTGTTTTTGATGTTGGTAAAGTCATTTGGAACTATTCTTCTTTTTACGATGAGCTATTTCCGGCCTGGGCTGGGCTTTTGGGGGTCAACTCCGATTGGCTTTGGCGGGAGTTCGAAAAGGTTTATCAGCAGTTTGAGAAAGGCGAGTTTGAACTATCAGACTGG
>JBDRHU010000105.1:0-4232 GCA_043816565.1 Patescibacteria group bacterium | reverse complement strand
CGAGCTGGAGTAAGTGTCTAAGTTTCCATATTACGACGATCCCGATTTTGACTACAAACAATACTGGCAAGGACGACAATACGAGCATTTCTCTGAAAAAATTGCCATAGAGAAATTACTTAAAAGGGCCAAAAAAAAGGGACTAAAAAGAGATCGGGCGATAGAAATTGGTGCCGGTTATGGTCGTTTACTCAAGATCTATCGACGTTTTTTCAAAGAGGTGGTGCTCTTAGAACCTTCTGGCCGGTTGCTGTTGGTTGCCAAAAAAGAGTTTAAAAACGATGCCGGGGTTTCATTTATCCAACTTCGAGCTGAAGAAATGGCTTTCGAACCAGCCTCTTTTGATGCCGTTTTGCTTGTCAGAGTTATTCACCATCTGGTCCAACCAGAGTTGGTAATCAAAAAGATTAGTCGATTATTAAAACCCGGCGGTTTCTTGATTTTGGAGTTTGCCAACAAAACCAACTTGCGAACGGTTCTAAGGACAATTTTGAAACTTAAAAAAAGATCGGTTGACCTTTCCCCAATTGACCGGCGACACCAAAAAAACAACCAGTCAATCCCATTTTTCAACTACCATCCCCTTTGGATAAAAAGACAACTTCGCCAGAACAATTTGAAAATCATTACCAAACTATCAGTCTCCAATTTAAGATTGGTTTGGCTGAAAAAGACTTTTCCCCTCGATCTTTTATTGAAGGCCGAAAACCAACTTCAACGGCCCCTGGCCAAGATTAACTTTGGCCCCAGCTTGTTTGTTTTGGCCCAAAAAAGAGCTCAAACATAGTCCCTCTTGACAAAGCTATAGGGCTATCGTATAATTCAAAATAGATCCCAGGGTTGCTCCCTTAAAAGCGTACTCTGGGGTTTTTTTCTGCCCCCTAATTATTACTATGAAAAATACCATCAAGACAGTTTTGGTTTTATTGGGCCTGTTGGTTTTAAGCCAGGGCTCGGTTGAAGCGGCTGATCAGTCGGCGCTTTTGCGTGGCCATTCAGTTGAGTTGGCCGAGGAGGCCGACTTTCGCCAGTTGCGCTTGCACTGGTTTTTAAAAGACAAGCAATCTCCCCTTTTGGGGTCAGCTGATGATTTTTTGGTCTCGGCTGACAATTGGCAGATTGACTGGCGCTTACTGCCGGCCATCGCTGGATTAGAGTCGGGTTACGGACACCATTTGGTTTCGGGCAGTTTTAATGCCTATGGCTGGGGTGGGGGTTATATTTACTTTGACAATTGGACTGAATCAATTGATTTGGTATCAAAAGGATTAAAACAAAAGTATTATGACCGAGGCCTAAGCACTCCAGAAACCATTGGTCGAGTCTATGCCCCACCCAATCCTCGTTGGGGCCAGTTGATCTCTAGCATTATGCGGTCAATCTGATATACTTTCATCAGTAGCGCCTAGAGTATAGTCGCCGGGGTGGCGGAATTGGCCCGCCTGCAACGCTATGCGTAGCATTGCGGGCAGGCAGACGCGCACGGTTTTAAAATTTGGGCTGTTTTGTTGGCCGGGGTGGCGGAATTGGCAGACGCGCACGGTTTAGGACCGTGTGGTTTTTAACTATGCGGGTTCGACTCCCGCCCTCGGCACTGATGAAAAAAATTACTGCCCTATTAGTGGTTTTGTTTCTGGCCTTTGGCTGTTTTGGTTTACAGGCCAATTATGCTGGCTACATTGAGCAACGGGATCAGTATTTGACCTTTCACCAGAGTTATCTTCTGGCCAAACAGGCCCATCAGAACTATCAGACTCTTAAAACCAAACAGGAGTTGTTTGAGAGCTTGAAACAAGTCTTGTTTTGGCGAGACGAGTTTTTGGGAGGTTACCTGTCTTTGTTGATCGATGAGGGTCGCTCACTTATTCCTGACCAAATTGGAGTTTTGCAGGATTATCGGATCTGGCTGGGTCAAGACAAGCAAGCAGCTTTAGCGACTAGTTCTTTAGAGTCAGCAGTGACTGTCGCCGAAGGACTAGAGCTTGAATATCCGGTTATGGAAAAAGGGATTTTTGTTTTTCTAACCGAGTTGACTATTGCCAGACAGAATTTGGTTTTAGAAAAAATTCGTTTGTTGGTGCCCGAGGTAGAAGCGGAAACCAAGCACGCTTTTGATCGTCAAGAAGATTTATTTTCCTGGCGGGCTGAGATTGAAACCGAACTTCAAGAGGTCGAACGGCTTCAACTTTTAGCCAGGCAAGAAATGGCTGATTCTCGGTCCAGGCGAATTGGAGATGCTGCCAGCGACTGGAAGACGGTTAAAAAGCTTTTAGTTCAGTCCGGTGGACACTTGAATACTACCTTGGCGTTTTTGGAAGAAACAATTATTAATTTTGAAAAAGGGATTCTCGACTAATGGAAGAAAACTTTCAAGACATTGATCAGCCGGTTTTCGTTGCTCCCAAAAAAGACCAAATCAAAAAACCACTTTCTCCTAAAAGTTTACTTTTGATTGGTTTGGGAGTTTTATTGCTAATTCTACTGATTTTATTGGGATTGGTGTCGGTTCGAAAGGGTGATACTGGCCTTGTTCCTGCACCTAGTCCGACCCCGACTTCAATCCCTCTGCCGACCGAAACCGCTACCCAGCTGGGCGTCCTCTATCGTCGTTGGCAGGATATTAAGCAGGAATTTGATACAATCAGCCTCGAGGAAGAAATTTTTCAACCTCCGGTTATTGACCTGCAAATTCATGATTGAATCAACCTGGGAAAAAATTGAGCAACTGACCAAAGAAATCCGTGACACCCCGTATCACAAAGGGACGGAGCATCACATTGGTCTTTTAAAAGCCAAAGTCGCCAAGTTAAAAAGAGAGTATTTGGGTGGTTCTACCGGTGCCGGTGGTGGTTTGGGCTATGCGGTTAAAAAAGAGGGAGATGCCAATTGTGCTTTGGTGGGACCACCGTCGGTGGGCAAATCAACTTTGTTAAACCAACTAACCAGAGCCAAGTCCAAAACCGGTTATTATGACTTCACTACCATGGAAGTTGTTCCCGGAATGATGGATTATCAGGGAGCCAAGATTCAGATTTTTGACGTTCCCGGATTGGTTGAGGGGGCGGCTCAAGGTAAGGGTCGGGGCAAGAGAGTGATTGCTGTTTTGCGATCGGTTGATCTGATTATCATTATTAGTGATCTGACCAAACAGGATTGGATTGTCAAACTGGAAAATGAGCTTTATCAAGCCGGTATTCGCTTAAACCAAAAACCACCTCAAATTAGAATGAGAAAAACCACTCGAGGCGGAGTTCGAGTAATTGATCCTTTTGGCTGTTTTGAAAAAGAAACCGTCATTAAAGTCGCCCAAGAGTTGGGTGTCAAGAACGGTGAGATTTCTTTTTTGGAACCGATCAAATCAATTGATCTTTTGGTTGATTTTTTCTCTGGCAATCGGGTTTACCTGCCGGCTATTAGGGTGATTAACAAGTCAGATTTGAGGGGAAAACTCAAGACTGATCAGGCGGTATTAATTAGCGCCAAAGACAAAGATGGTTTGGATCAATTGAAACAAGCCATTTGGGATGGCTTGGGCCTAATTCGGGTCTATCTTAAAAAAGGCCGATCAGCTCCGGCTGACAAGAAAGAACCGTTGATTCTTAAGAAAGACACCACTATCATTCAGGCGGTTAACAAGATTTCATCTGAGTTAAGCCAAGAAACCAAGCAGTTTTTAATCTGGGGGCCAGGGGCTCGTTTCCCAGGCCAATCAGTCCCCGCCTCTTTTAAACTTCGAGACGAAACCGAACTATTGTTTGTTAAGGGGTAAATAATAAAATTAATAGAAGTAAAAGATTAATGACACCGTTTAAATTTAAAATTTTTTCAGAATTTAACAGTCTTTCAGACGTAGTTCTTGGAACTGCGGAAAGTTTTTGCGAAGGCGAACGGATCAACATGGCCATGAAGAAGTATTATGGGACACAAAAATCACCTAAAAAGAATGGTTTGGCCAGAGAATATCAAGAAATTAAAAAGATATTACAAAGAGGTGGAGTGAGAGTTTATGAACCTATTGCCTCATCGGAGGTTCCTCAACAGTTGGCACCGAGAGACATTGGTTTTGTAATTGGTGATACATTTTTTGTATCTAACATGAAACGGGGTAGTAGAAAAAATGAAATTGATTACCTGGATCCTATTTTAAAAAAGTTCGGAGGACGTGTCGTAAAAGTTCCTCGAAATGTTTATTTAGAAGGTGGCAATATAGTTGTCGATGAAAAAAAGATTTT
>JBDRHU010000104.1:0-3235 GCA_043816565.1 Patescibacteria group bacterium | reverse complement strand
GTAATTTTCGGCTTCTACGTGGAGCTAAAAATCGGTTTGGGGCGACTTCTGAGGTGGGAATTTTTGAAATGACTGACCAGGGGATGATTGAGGTTAGTAATCCGTCAACAGCTCTTTTAAAGGATCGGGTTAAAAGGACGCCTGGTTCAGTGATTGTTTCAACGGTTGAGGGGACGCGGCCGGTTTTGGTTGAGATCCAGGCTTTGGTGGTGCCGACGAGCCTGCCGGTGCCGCGACGGGTGGCTCAGGGGGTGAACTACAGTCGGCTTCAGTTGATTGTGGCGGTTTTAACAAAGAGGTTGGGTTTGTCTCTTGGAGGCTGTGACGTGGTGGTCAATGTGGCGGGAGGAATCAAGATTGAAGATCCGGGGGCGGATTTGGGGATGGCGTTGGCAATTTATTCTTCAGTGAAGGATCGGGCTTTGCCGGTGAGGATGGCGGTTTTCGGGGAGGTCGGGCTTTTGGGGGAATTGCGGCCGGTTTATCAGGATAAACAGAGAATCAAAGAGGCCCGGCGGCTTGGTTTTACCGAAATTGTTTGCCCGGAAAAATATTCTTCAATCAGGGAAGTAGTTAAAATGGTTGGGAAGGTAGGGTAGTTTTAGTCTTTAAGTAGGTAGCCTTGGCCGCGTTGAGTTTGAATCAGGTTAGGGGAGAAGCCATTTTCTTGAAGTTTAGTTCTTAATCGCTGGACCAGTTTAGTGACGGCCCAGTCCGAAAACTTATCAAAGCTATCGTCCAACCAGATAGCTTCGCTGATTTGGTCAAACGAGCAAAGCCGGTTTTTGTTTTTGACAAGCAAGCAAAGCAGTGACTTTTCCTTTTTAGTGATTCCCTGAAGGAGTTTTTTGCCTTCTATTAAGACCCGATCGTTAGCTAATGAAAAAACTTCACCGGTTGAGATTCCTAGCTGACGGAGGTATTTTTGACTTTCCTGGACTAACTTAGCCAGTTCTTTTTTTCTGGTTGTCGCCAAAGTTGGTTTGAAGTTTGGTAATAATCGATTGAGCCTAGTATGAGTCAGAAAAAAATCAACGACCGCTTCTTTTTCTTGCCAGGAATAGCCGTCTTTTTCGAAGATCGGCCAAAGAAGAGCGGAGATAATGGCCTCACTGATTTGGCTGATGTCTTGGTCGAGACGAAGATAAAGTTTGACTAGAAGCGTTTTTTTTGACCAGATAACTGGATTAAAGGAGCAGCCGGTGCCAAAGCTGGTGGGGTGAATGATGACTTGGAGAGATTTATTTTTAAGTTGAGGAAGACAGTCTTGAAGGGTAGGCCAGAACTTTTTTTCCTTAAGCTGCCAACTCTGCATTATATTCTTAATCATAGCTTCATTTGGTTGATGACCGACTTTGGATAAGGCTTTTTTAATTGGCTCAAGTAGGTTTTTTTGGTTGGTAACAGGAATTGTTTTGGGCTCCAACTGGCTGACTTTTTTAATATATCCTGGGATCTTTGGATAGTTTAGGTCTGGTAAATAAACAGCCTCTGGGTGGTTGGCTATCCGATAGGGTAGGACTATAAATCCAAATTTAAGGTAAAAACGATTATAAGTGTTGGCACTGGCTTGAACAATCCGGTCGGCCTCGGTTTCAAGCGAGTGGTTCCAGCTGGTTGTTACTTTTATAGTCATAATAATGTCAAGATGAATATAACCGATAGTGGTATAAGGCAAGGGTATTATTATATCACTTTCAGGATGAGCCAAAAAGAAATCAAGGTCGATGTTCGTCAAGGAGAGATGGGTCTTTCTTACCGCCTTCCTTTAGTAGAGGAGGCAAGACGAAAATACTGGCAGGAAATGGGTTTTGCATTTGACCCTTTTACCACGAGGACAGAATCCGAACCTCATTTTTTCAAGTCGGCTGTTTGGCCTAGGTCAATTAAGGACCAGCTTGAGGACCATTTTCCAAATTTGGGTAGTGTTGACGTTGATTGTGATCCGGAAAAAGCGCTAATGGTTGCCGGCGATTCAGGTACTGGCAAAACCGGCAGTAGTGTTTTGCTGGAAAGATTGCTTTCTCTTAGCCCGAAGCTTCAACCGGTTTACCTACCGGTTGAAGCTGATGGGTCATTTAACCGGGCCCGACTAAATGTGGGTCCGCCCAATAGACGGAGAGTATATACTTTTGACTATCCGGCGGATGTTGATATTGGTGCGGCCGGTCGATTGCTTGGTGAGGTTATCCAAAGCACAATTAATGGAAGCGATCGAGAGAATAAGCCGAAATTAGTTGTTTTTGCTTCTCCGGAGTTAGCCGGGTCTTTTTTGTCAGCTGCCAAGGGGATCAGGTCTGTGTCGATTTGCTCGCTTGATTGGCAAGCTGAGGAATTGGTCCAGCTAGTTGGGATTCGGTTGCATGCTGCCTCACTGGGACACAAAATCGGCTTTCGGAGCATGCTCGAAAGAGGATCTGATCCCGAGATGGAACAGGTGATTGCCGAACATCGATTGGTGACACCACGACAAGTGATGGCGTTTTGCACTTTGATGATTGACCGGCATTTGGAAAATGGGGCCTCTGATCCAGGTCGGATTAGAAGAACCGATGTTGCCGCGGCCGAAACAATCGTCGAATTCTTCGATCCACTTTAGTTTTCAACGGTTGAGGGGAACGCGGCCGGTTTTTCAAGAAGACCAGCGGATTAAGGAATCCCAGCGGCTTGGTTTTACCGAAATTGTTTGCCCGGAAAAATATTCTTCAATAAGAGAGGTAGTGAGAAAACTTCGCGGTTAGTTGATGGCTTGACAGCTCTGTTATACTAGACTTGGTTAATTTTTTAAGGGGATTTTGATGGCGAGATATACTCCAGAACTTGAGCTTCGGTTGATTGCTCCTGCCTTAACTCCTCAGGAGAATGATAGGCTTAGTTTTCTTGATCCTTACATGGATCCGAGGAAAAGATATCGCGGATTGATTGAAGCCTACAGGCCTTGGGAGTCAGTGGCGGCCAAGGTTAGGGCTGGCGAGTCTGGTCTGATTCTTCAAATCGAGGATCAATACCTGCCGCCGGCTCAACGGCCGGGTGGGGAGAAGATGGCAAGGGGTCAAGTTCCTGGCGGCCCATGGCAATACGTGGTTGGCGCTTGGGACGCCCGAGTGCCGGAGAGTGTGCTTTTCGGAATGGCTGACAGTAAATACTGGACTGCAGGTAGTTTTAATCAGACTGAAGTTGCTCCTAATGTATCTTTGACCAATTGGAAGAGGGCGGAGTCATTGTGGCTGGAGAG
>JBDRHU010000103.1:0-7225 GCA_043816565.1 Patescibacteria group bacterium | reverse complement strand
GGGTTTAACTGAAGGAAAAATGTTAGCCCTTTTTAGGAGAGATCATTTGATTGATCCCCAAAAGATAGTTGAAAAATCACCGGGAGTGGGTTTGCCGAACCGTTGGCGGGAGTTCGCCCTGGCAACCGGGGTCATTCTTTTGTTCGCTCTTTATCTGGTCTACCAATTGACAAGAAACTGAATAGTTGCTAAACCTTATATACATGGAAACAGTTATTCAGGCGGTTTTGGCCTTCAGCGTTTTTTCTTTAACGGTCATTTTTGCCATTGCTGGCATTTGGACAATTTTGATTTTAAGAGAAATTCGTAGGTTAGTGACTGGTTTGAGTGAAATCGGGAAGGACTTGAAGGAGACCAGTAGTTTTGCCAAAGAGAAAATTAAGGATACTTTTAGCGTCGTTTCGGTTCTTAATACCCTCAACGAGCTTTGGAGTAAAAGGGGAGAAATCAAGGATGCCATTCCGACGGTTCAAGAGATTAAAGAGGAAATAAAAGAGGAGATTAAAGAATATACCGACGAACATCGGTCTGACAAAAAGCCGGCCGAAACTGAAGTAAAAAAGGACAAAAAAAGGAAAAGATTTTTTCTGAAAAGACGCTGATTTTTCTTCTAGTGGTATACTTAATTTATGATCACTACTGCTCGGCAATTGGCCGACAAATATCGTCAATTTTTTGAGTCCCGGGGACACCAATGGATTCCGTCAGCTCCTTTGTTACCCGAAAACGATTCATCAACTTTGTTTATCATCGCCGGCATTCAACCCCTGGTTCCATATTTTTTGGGCGAAAAACATCCGCAAGGATCTCGTTTGGTGAGTGTTCAAAAATGTGTTCGAACTAATGATATTGAGGAAACTGGCGATACTTTTCATCACACTTTTTTTGAGATGTTAGGCAATTGGTCTTTGGGAGATTATTTTAAAACAGAAATGATTCCTTGGAGCTTTGAGTTTTTGACTAAAGTTTTTAAAGATTGATCAGGATAACCTCTATGTCACCTGTTTTTCAGGTGACCAGGACGCCCCCCAAGACACCGAGACGGCTGAAATTTGGGAGTCGCTTGGTATTCCCAAAGAGAGAATTCATTTTTTACCCAAAAGGGACAACTGGTGGGGACCGCCTTCTGAAACCGGTCCTTGTGGTCCAGATACAGAAATGTTCGTTGATACTAGTCCGAAATTGCCGGCGGTTGATTTTGTTAAAGGCTCTAGTAATGGTCGCTATAAGGAAATTTGGAACGATGTTTTTATCCAATATTTTAAAAACGGTCAAGGAAAGTTTGAAAAGTTGGTTCAAAACAATATCGACACCGGCATGGGTGTCGAAAGAACTTTGGCGATCCTATCTGGTGTTGAGGATAATTACCTAACCGGAATCTGGCAACCAATTATTAAAGTTATCGAAAAAACCCTTAGGGTTAGCTACCAAAACCAAGAGCATCAAAAAGCGATTAGGATTATTGCTGACCATTTTCGTTCGGCGGTTTTTATTATTGCCGACGGAGTTGAGCCTTCCAACAAAGAAGCCGGTTATGTTTTGCGTCGTTTGATAAGAAGGGCGATTTGTCAAGCCAATGGCCTGAGCAAGGACGCTGATTTTGTTAAACCAATAGTTGAACTGATTATTTCTGACGACTATTTGTCGGTTTTGGCCGGGGTCTATCCAGAGGTATCGGAAAATCGTCAAAAGATTTTGGAGACTATTCTTGAGGAGGAGGCCAGGTTCCGCCGTTCTTTGAGCAAAGGGCTAAAGTGTATTTGCCAACTGATCGATCAGTCTGGTGATTGCATTAGTGGTGAAGACGCCTTCTTTGTTTACGAGACCTTTGGTTTTCCAGTTGAGATGGTAATTGAGGAGGCTCAAAAAGCGGGTAAGGTGATTGATTTAGCTGGGTTTAAAAAAGCCCAGACCAAACACCAAAAAATCTCGCAAACCGCTAGTCAGGGGCGTTTCAAAAGCGGATTGTCATCACAGTCGGAGATGGACGTTAAGTATCACACTGCTACTCATTTGCTCCAGGCCGCTTTAAGGCAGGTTTTGGGCGAGCAGGTTGTTCAGCTTGGCTCGAACATTACCGAAGACCGGTTGCGATTTGACTTTCCCCATCCGGAAAAACTTAGTTCGGAGCAGTTAAAAAAAGTGGAGGAATTGGTCAATCAGGCGATCAACTCTGATTTGCCAGTTGTTTCAAAAACGGTTTCTTTTGAGCAAGCCAAAAAAAAGGCCTTGTTTTTGCCGGGACGGGCCTACCCGGACAAAGTTAGTATCTATGCTATTGGAAATTTGTCAAAAGAAGTTTGTAGCGGTCCTCATGTTGTCTCAACCGGAAACTTGGGTCGTTTCAGGATTGATAGAGAAGAATCGTCCGGGTCTGGAAAAAGACGGATTTATGGTATTCTGGAGTGATGGATGTTGTCGGCCTTGAGCGTGTTTATTTGATCCTGATAGAGGAAGATGATCTTTTGGTGGCTTGTTTGGAAAGGGGACAAGATCCACGCTTGAGTCAGTTGTTAAGTTGGGATCAGGGGCGAATCGAAACCCTTTTTGAAGCAATTGAAAAAGGTCGAGGGCAATCTGATTCTTCAGCGGAGTTCGGATCAAACGGAGTTATTTTTGCTGTTTGTTCAACCTGGGTTGACGATCAAGGAGCTTTGTTAGAGGGCAAAAAGAATCAGTTAAGACAAGTTTGTCAGAAGTTTTCCATAAAACCGCTGGGTTTCTTAACAGACATTGAAGTTTTTTCTCGTTATTTTGAGGATTTTACTGACGGTGATAACTCTAATAGTTTTATTAGCGTTTTTGCCGGTAAAGATTTTTTTTCAATTTCTCTGGTTCACCTGGGAAAAATTAAAGGGAGATCGGTCTATCGTGGTCGCCAATTGAATTCGGCGGCGGCCTTAGCAGAGGCGGTTGAGTCCTTTGACTTTTCCGGGGTTTTACCACCGTGGTTGTTAGTTTGGGGAACAGTGCCCGAAGGACTAGAAAGTGACTTGTTGGCCTATCCTTGGACCGAGAAGAAGACCTTTTTGCACCTACCAGAAATTACTGTTTTTGACTTTATCGAGGCTTGCCATCGTTTTTCTAAAGTGATTTTTGCTCAGTCGGATGAAGCGGTTGGATTGGGTGAACAATCTTCTTTGGGAGTTATTCCTGAGTCTGATTTTGGTTTCGGACCCGAAGATCAGGCCCAAAAGACTTCTAAATCAGAAGAAATGTTCGAAGAGTTGACTGCCGAAGAGTTTATTCCAGCCGAGGAAAGTTTGGCCCCGATGCAACCAAGCCTAGAACAGGGAGTAGAGGATTTTGAGCCCCCCAAGGCTAAAAAAAGTTTTTCCAATAAGTTTCAATCGTTGGGTGAACAATTGAAACGCCTGTCTTTTAAAGCTCGTTTACGTGGCAAAACCTGGATCTATGGCTTAGTTCTAATCCCAGTTTTGGTTTTGTTGGCCGGATTAGGTTTTTGGTATTTTGGGAAAGCCAAGATTGAAATTTACCTGTCTCCCCAAGAAATTCAAGAAACTCTTTCCGCCCAGCTTAATCCAGAGGCAAAAGAGTTTGATCTTGACAAGGGGATTATCCCCGTTGAGATAATCGAACTTGTTTTAGAAGGAAGCGAGGAGGCGGTTTCCACTGGAGAAAAACTGGTTGGAGAACGAGCCGAAGGGTCCGTCAAGATTTACAACCGAACCAACAAATCTCAATCTTTTAAAGAGGGAACCGTTTTAACTGGTCCTGGGGGGTTTAAGTTTTCTTTGTTGAATGATGTTACCGTGGCTTCCAAGTCGGCCGATTTGCTTGGTGGAGTTGACAAGTGGGGAGAGGTGTCAGTCAACGTTTCGGCGGCTCAAATTGGGGCTGAATATAATTTAGCCTCCGAAAGCGTTTTCTCGGTGGCTGATTTTAGCCAAGATTCATTTTTGGCCAAAAATGGAAATTCTTTTAGTGGAGGAACTAGTCGCAAAATCAGGGCAGTCTCTCAACAAGACCAAGATGAGCTGAAGACCAAATTGGAAGAGGAGTTTTTGGCGACCGCTAATGATAAGTTTTTGTCACGTCAGTCTGAGTTGGGAAAAGTTTTTCCTGAAAGTACCAAGTTAGAGATTGTTGAGGAGAAATATACTGGACAAGTTGGGGAAGAAAGGGAAGATTTATCCTTGTTTTTGAAGGTCAAGGCTTCGGCCTATTGGATTAGTAACCAATCTCTTGAGGATTTGGCCAATGATTTGTTGACGAAGAAGTTGGAAGAAGGACTGGTAGTTGCTCCGGGAAGTTTAAAAACAGAGCTAAAGGTTGACAAACAGAAAGAAAAAATATTAACCGGCCAATTAACTGTTAGCGGTCGGGCCTATCCTCGACTAGATTCGGATGGGATTTTGGAAAAGGTTAAGGGAAAAACAAAAACAGAAACTGGCAACATAATTCGTTCCTATCAACGGGTTTATCGCTATCAGATTAGTTTTTCACCTTCATGGATAGGAATGTTCTCGCGCTTGCCAAGTCGAGTAGAAAATATTAGCATAGAAATGAAGGACCAAAATGGCTCTCTATAGTTATCTAAAATCAGAATCGCAATCGACGAGGAATTTTTCGGTTGCTTTTCCACGACCATTTTCTCGAATCTCAGCTAGTCAAGGTTGGCTGTCCTTTTTGTTTACTGTTTTCGGGATGATTTTAATTGGTAATGCCGCCATCCCGATTTTAAATTATCAAATTCGATATGCCCCTCGTTTTGGCAAGATTTTGAGTCCACTGGTTTATGAGAATGGCAAGGTCTTGGGGAGCTTGGCAGTTTCAGCCAAAGAAGACGAGAAGGATTATACTTTGCTGTCTTCTTGGTTTGAGGAGGCCGAAGGAAAGGCTTTGGCTATTGATCCGGAGATTACTCACTATACAATTTCTGTTCCCAGGCTGAAAATCGAACAGGCCTCTGTCCAGATTGGGGGCGAAGACCTCAAAAAGATGTTGATTCATTATCCTAATACGGCCTGGCCAGGACAGCTTGGAAACACAGTTGTTATTGGCCATTCAGTTTTGCCCCAGTTTTTTAATCCAGAAAGCTATTTAACGATTTTTTCAACTCTTCATCGGCTGAAGTCCGGCGATGATATTTTTATTGACTTTGATGGGATTCGTTATCGATATTTGGTTGAGGATTTGTTTGAGGTTTCGGCTGAAGATTTGTCCGTTTTGGAACAAAGATACGATGACCGCTTTTTGACCCTAATTACCTGTAGCCCTCCGGGAACCTACTACCGTCGTTTAATTGTCAGAGGGAGACTGGTAGCCGAGTGACTTGGCAGAAGGTTTTAGCGATTGATTATGGGCAAAAGAGGGTTGGTCTGGCTTTAGCTACTGGTCCAGTGGTTGAAACCAAAGGGTTTTTGGAAAATTCTAGCTGGCGATCACTTTTTTCTGAGTTAGTCGAGATTTGTCGCGAGCAGAAGGTGGAGCAGGTTTTACTTGGATTACCCCAGGGCTCTTTAGAGCCGGAAATTCGGAAATTTGCCAAGCAACTTCAGAAGATGTTAAAATTAAAAGTCGTTTTAACAGATGAAACACTGTCTAGTCATCAGGCCGAACAGATGATTGGATATCGGGACAGGAAAAGAATTGACAGTTTTTCGGCAGCGATTATTTTGAAGCAATACTTAGACTTACAAGAATCCATTTAATTTTTTAAAAAGGAAGGAATTTAAAAAATGTTCAAAAATGTTATCGCCCCAATTCAGGCCTGGCTATTGTCTCAGGGAATGTGTGTTGGCTGTGGTATGCCACTTAAAAAGGGTAAGGTGGAAGATCGGAAAGACGGGACTAAAAAAACAACTTGTAAGTGTGGACGTATTTTTATCTATAACCCAAAGGACAAGCACTATCGTCGAGCCTTGTTTGAAGAAGTTTAAGTTGAGGTTTTGGTGAACAGGTTTAAGATTTTATTTCTACTGTTGTTTTTGTTATTGTTGTTGGTATTTTTTTGGTGGTTTCTTTTTAGGCCGGTTACGAGGGGGGCCGAGGACAGTGTTTTTGTTATTAATCGTGGGGATTCGGCTAGCTTAGTAGCCTCCCGGTTAGAGTCGGGTGGTTTTATTAGAAATCGATGGGTGTTTTTGGTCTATGTGAAGTTAACGGGAACGGCTGGAAATATTCAGGCTGGCAGTTTTCGGGTTAAAAAGGGAGTTGGCTTACCAGAGTTAGTCGGACAGCTTACCAAAGGAAGACTGGATAATTGGGTTACTTTGCTGGAAGGTTGGCGACGGGAAGAAATGGCTCAAAGAGTTGAAACCGATTTGGGGGTGGCCCAATCTGACTTTATGCAAGCTAGCCGAGGGCACGAAGGTTTTTTGTTCCCCGATAGCTACCTTTTTCCTGTCGGAGTCGGTGCAGATAAAGTTGTCGAGATTATGATGAGTAACTTTGACAATAAGTGGATCCAAATTGAAAAACAATCTGATCTTAGCCAAAAACAAGTAGTGATTTTGGCCTCACTGATAGAACGGGAAGCCAGAAAAAGTAGTGATCGAGCGCTTGTTGCTGGTATTTTGTTAAAGCGTCTTGCGAGCAATTGGCCACTTCAGGTCGATGCGACTGTTCAATATGCTAAGGCAAGTATTCAATGTTCGGGAGAAATTGCCTGCAATTGGTGGCCGGTAGTTTCTCGAGATGATTTAAAAATTTCCTCTCCTTACAACACATATACGAATGAGAGTTTGCCCCCCAGTCCGATTTGCAACCCGTCTTTGTCTTCAATTGAGGCAGTTATTAATCCGACAAAAAGTGATTATTGGTTTTACTTGACGGACGAGACAGGGCAAATGTATTTTGCTAGGACATTGGAAGAACACAACGAAAACATTCACAATTTCTTGTGAGTATTGACGATTGTTGACATGATGGTTATAATATTGCCACTAAAGAAACGGACCCAGGTCCGTCTATTTTTTTGCAAGGTTGGAGAAAAGTCGCTTTTTACTATCTAGCGAGGGGTTGTTTTAATCTCAAGGGCCAAAAAAATGTCTAACAAAAAAACTAGAGTTTCTTGGAGCAAGAGTCGTTTAACTGAGATGCTGGCTGATCTGACTCTGGTGCAAAAAGAGTCTTGGCAGTGGGTGTTGCGAGAGGGATTAGATGAGTTGATTACCTCGATTTCTCCGGTTAATGACTACACGGGAAACAACTGGCAGATTTTGATTAAGAACATTATTTTGGGCGACCCTGTTATTTCAAT
>JBDRHU010000102.1:0-5753 GCA_043816565.1 Patescibacteria group bacterium | reverse complement strand
TGTCAACATTGTGGTGCTGACAAAAAACCACATTACCTATGCCCCAGTTGCGGCAAAAGATAGTCTTCAAATGGATGCTGATCGTCGACACCAAAAACGACAAAAAATCGTTCAGAGTCTATTTGCCTGGCAAGTTCACTCTGGTAACCCGCTCTCAGAATCGGCCCAACTAGTAGTCGACAAACAAAAAAAAATTGACAAGTTAATTAGCCAATGTGCCCCCAAATGGCCACTGGACAAGATCAATCGGATTGACCTGGCGATTTTAAGACTGGCCGTTTTTGAGTTATTTTTTGACCCAAATATTCCTGAAAAAGTCGCCATCGATGAGGCCATTGAGCTGGCAAAAGATTTCGGCTCTGAAAACTCTCCGGCTTTCATCAATGGTGTTTTGGGAGCGGCTTACGAAAAATTACCCAAAAAAAATGATAATTGACCTAAACAGAAAACTGGAAAAGAAAATCGGAGTTCGGTTTAAAAACCAAGAGCTTTTGAAAACCGCCCTAACCCATCGCTCATACTTGAACGAAAATCGCCAAGAAAAGTTAAAATCTAATGAAAGATTAGAATTCCTGGGTGATGCTGTCTTGGAACTTTGGGCCACTGAAAAATTGTTTTCCTACTTTAGTAGCCTGCCTGAAGGAGTTTTGACCAATATCCGAGCCGCTGTCGTTTGCACTGACAGTCTAGCCGAGGAAGGGGAAAGATTAAAGTTGGGCGAGTTCTTGCTTTTAAGCCGAGGTGAAAGTCGGGGAGGGGGCCGAAAAAATCGCTCACTGCTGGCCGACACTTTTGAAGCCCTGGTTGGGGCTATTTATCTGGATCAAGGTTGGCCATCGGCTCAAAAGTTTTTAAATCAACAGTTGTCAAAAAAGTTGATTGGCCTCGGGGAGCAAGGCAACCCCAAAGACGCCAAAACCAGACTCCAAGAAAAACTCCAAGCTCAATACCGGCTGACCCCTAGCTACCAAATCAGCCAGGAAACCGGGCCTGATCACGCCAAACACTTTACCGTCACCGTCTCTTGCGGAACCGAGGAGTTGACTAGTGGGCAGGGAAACTCCAAAAAAGAAGCCGAAGAAGATGCCGCTGCTAAAGCATTGATTCTGGTTGAAAAAAAAGGTATACTCTCTCCCAGATGTTGAAAGTAAAACTCTTTCAAAGAGGAAAAAAACACCAAAGAAGCTATCGGGTAGTTATCGCCGAGGCCAGGTCCAAAAGAGATGGCAAGTTCAGCGACGACTTGGGATCCTGGAACCCCCAAAGCAAAGAACTCAAACTCGACAAGAAAAAGCTCAACTCATGGATAGCAAAGGGCGCTCAGTTAACCGAAGGAGTTAGAAAAATATTAACTACCAAATAATCTGTCAATGAAGTCTTTATTGGAATTTTTAATTAAAGAAATTGTCTCTGATCCCAAAGAAATCGAAATCAGCGAAAGCGAAGTCAACGGAGTTCATCAGTTGACCATCAAAGCTCCCAAACCACTAATTGGAGTTATCATTGGGCAACAAGGCAAAACCATTAAGGCGATTAAAACTCTCCTGGCGACCAAGTCCAAAGGCCAAGTGTTTGAAGTTGAAGTTTTAGAAAAGTAATTCCTCTTCTTAAAAAGAAAACGGGTTTTCCTTGCCTCCTCCAGGAATTTCTCCTGGTAGTAGTTTTCTAGCCTGAGTTTGACGGAAAGAAGCCAAACGGCTCAATAATTCCGATTCAGTTTCGGTCAAAACCAAGTCTTCTAATCTAATGGTATCGGGATTAAAGTTGGCTTTAGCCGGACTAAAGAAAGTTACCATCCTGGTTTTAAGCGTCACCGGTGCCCCAGGAACCCGGGCCCCAGCAATTTCTAGTGATTCGGTTTCAAATAAAGGCAGGGTCTTTTCCAGGTAGATGAGCAAGTCAATCGCTTTCTCGTAAGGCCCGACAAAAGTTGCCTCAATTGGCATTTTTTCCAAAATACTCTTGTTCGAGGCGACTTTTTTGTCTTTGTCTTTGGCAACCGTTGCTGGCAGGTTAACGCCAACCTCCCCGGGGGCCAGCTTCATTGTTTTAACCAAGAAACTATGTGAAGATAGAGCCCCGTTTAGGGCCTGGAGAATATGATAGATGTCTTTTTCCTCGGGAACCGCCAATAAACAGAGTTCTGACTGGTCGACAAGTTGTTGTTGGTCCAACGAAGACAGCAAAACATACTTGTCTTTCAGATCTTTAATTTCAGCACTGGTTTTTTTGGCTTCCTTGTTAGCGTCTCCAATCCCGCCTAACTGGTTGGGAACAAACCAAAAAAGAAACAAACAACAGGCCGCCAGAATCAGTATTAGAGGAAGAATCTGTTTTGAGTAGTATTGGGAACCGGGCAGTCTCATTTTGTTTCAAGCACCTTTTTTAAAAGATAATTTTAACGAAAAACCCCAACCATTAGTCTCTCTACCGAGAGATTTGAGTTCAATCGCTGAGTAAAAACTATCTTGGTTAATCTTATTTTCCAACTCCTCCAAAGATGCCAAATCAGGAACTATTCCGGAAAACTCAATTCCTCCCGGAGCCAGCTTCATTCTTTTAACTTCGGTTTCGATCGGTAAAATCAATTTTAAATTGTCAAGTGACTGGGCAAAAGACACTCGATCAACCAGCACTTGGGCAACTAATTTTAATCGCCAGCGGAGAGTTTGTTGGAGATCCATTTGAGGGGACAGGGCCTTAACCTCTCGATCTAGTCGTTGTTTTTCTTTGTTTAGCGAGTTAAGGCGATAATTAACCCCCAAGTGAACCGATCCCAGTAGCCCGAAGACCACCAAACAAACCACAATCGACAGAATTGTCAGTCGTTTGACGGCCTGATTAAAACGTAATTTGGCCAACTGAAAACGGCTCTCGGTTGGCACCAAATTAATGTTGGCTTTATCCATTGTCATATCAATCCTCGACAGGCCAAGCCAAAGGCGATGGCAAACTTTGGCCCTTCTACTTTTAAGTCAACCGTTGACGGCCCTTCAATTTTAACACTAGCAAAGGGTTGGATTAGTTGAATCTCCACCCCTAACATTTTAGCCATTTCTTCGCTAAACTCTGGCATAATACTACCGATTCCACCAACCGCAACCGCCCGGATGTCCTGTTGCCAATCTTCTTTAAACGACAAAAATGTTTTTTTAACTTCGTCTATCAGACGACTAAAAATTGGTAGCAGGCTATTACGGACCCGACCCTCAAGTTCGTCTTTTTTCAGACCATAGGCAACCCGATATTGCTCGGCAACGTTGGGTTCTAGCCCAAGGGAAACCGCCACTGAACGCGATAGGGCAGTTGTTCCAAAAGGTAGGCTTCGAGAAAGTAAAACATTGCCCTCTTTGCCAACCACCAACAGAGAATCGGTCACCCCAACGTTAAGCAGCAAAACCGGATCAGTCCGACTAGCCAAGTACCGAGTCATCGCCACTGCTTGGGTCTCCAGAGCGGCAGTGACTAACCCAGACAACTTGGCAATTTTTAAATATTTTTCTACCATTAGTTTGGGAGCAGCAACAATGAAAACCAACAGTTTGCCATCGGCTTCTTTTTTAACAATCTGGTAATCCATTTGGGCTTTGTCAAGCGGGTAGGGGATAAAGGTTTCGGCCTCAAACTCTAGGGCCCCTTTCAATTCGTTTTCTTTCATGGCCGGAAATTGGGTCAACCGGCTGGTAACCTCAGCTTCGGGCAGACTAAAAACAACATTTTTGCTTTTGACTCCTGAATCGGAGACTAGTTTCTTGACTGTGGCCGCAATTTGAGCCAATTGAGAATCGGTTGCCTGACTAACACTCGACACCGGAGAGGGAACTTCACCAACCGCTAAAAGCTTCAGAACAGTCTTGTCTTTTTGAAGTTGAACCAATTTTATGGTCGCTGGACCAATGTCTAAACCAAAAGTATCCATTTAAAAACATTGTAGCACCTTAGTAGGGTTAACCACCAGAGACTCCACCACCGGCAAAGACAGACTGGAAAACAAAATCCGGAGGAATGGGCCAACTACGAAAGACTCTTATCTTGCGACTAATAATATTGGTATCTCCCAGGTCAATCGACCCGGAAGAAATAATTTCCTGCCCTTGAACCGGTAAATTACCGCTGCTAGCCTCAACCATCACTTTGGTCGAGCCATAAAAAGATCTAACTACCAAAAACAGGGGAGTACCACCGGCCAAATCCAAAGAAGCACTATCGTCGAAACCATCAACCCCAGAGCTGTCTGATGTTGAAAAATTGTTACCATTGCCAAGACTGCCACCAGAACTGATACGACGACCATCATTACTGTCAAAAGCGAAACGACGAATCTTATAATTACCGCCACCAGCGTTGTAATAATAAACCACCTCAATAGCTGACTGGTTTTGCCAGTGAATATCAATACTGTTTTCGGAGTAGCAACCGGTTTCAGTAAACACCCCATCAACGGTGTGGTTACAAAGCCAAATAACCGCTGATTGGCCCGACTGGAGTGAGTTGGGGTAGGTGAAAGTAGCCTCGTCACCCTGAGTTTGGATATTAACTAACAACTGATTAACTCCAAAATCAGATGGATCAATATCGGGCTTATCGCCTCCCTGCTTGATTACCCGCAAAGCTTCTTCAATCCCGGCTTCGGCCGCCGAAAAAGCAACATCTGACTGTGATTGTTCATGACTGGTTTTAACGTCTTCGGTCACCCTCTGAGAGACCGACAAGCCCAAGGTCATGGCAATTGCCATCACCGCCAAAACAATTAAAGCCGTCTGGCCGGAATTATTAGTCCTCATGGTTTTATCTCCTCCCATTTGACCGAACCTGGCTCAGTAATACCAACATCGCTTTTAACCAGGTTAACAATCATGTCCGGTCTAAAAGTAAAGGTCACTGCTGGACCAGTGTTATTATCTGCCCCCAAATCACGACTGTTGGTCAAACTGCCACTACCATTACCATCAGCATCAGCCACCCAAACTCCGTTTAGATTAGCCATGGTTCCACTTCCCTGGATTAAAATTGAGCCATCGGCCAGAAAAATACCCTCCACCTCATCAATTCCGTCAACAACGGTAATATCTCCGGAAACGGCCATGAAAAGAAGACCACTGTTGGAAACAACAAGCTCCCTGTCAATCGTCAGGTCGCCGTCAACTAAAATAAAATACTGCTCACCATCCGCCACCTGCCCATCCAAGATACCATCAATTAATGAAAGGCTCTGATCTCCTGTCAACAAATAATCATTCCCCAGCAAGGCCAAATAGTGATTAAAACCGCTACTACCGGGAATCGGGGAAAGGTTGCCGTCAACCACTTGCCAATTGTCAGGGTCACCAACGGCAGTACCACCTCCAATACTAATAAGACTATTGGCTGCTACCAGTCCGGATTCAGGAAACTCAGCACTACTAATAGAAATGTATGGCGAGCAAGTACCGGAACAAGAAGAGGGGATGGTAACGTTGACAGCCCTGTAACTACGCAAACTACCGCCGACAACCTGAATCCAAGGAGACTGGATTTGGGACATACCGAAGTTGATCTCTCCACTACTACCGCTGACAGTAAAAACGCTTTCGGATCCAGACTGACACTCATCACCGGCGACCAAAATATCTTTAAGTTCCGTCTTAACTCCAAAATAATCAAGCTTGCTTAAAGAAGTCCGGTAAGTGCAGTTCCGGTGAAGAGAAACGCCCGAATAATCGCCGTCAACGGCAGTAACGGCCTGCTTTGTTTCTGGATCCGGACAACCGGTC
>JBDRHU010000101.1:0-2908 GCA_043816565.1 Patescibacteria group bacterium | reverse complement strand
GTATCTTTCACCCCCAAGAAATTTCTAACTATATCGGGAATATTAGGTAACAACAATAATATTCCTAGTCCGATTATACTCTTTAACACTATTCCGAGGTGTGTTGAAAGGAAATCGGAAAGTATTGGAACATCTGGAGGAGTGATCAACGGCGGATACCACATTGGACTTGTGGTGTCGGTAATAGAGTGAGTAATAATTGAACTACCAATTACCATAACAACAGCGACAGCTGGGAAAACCATAATATTGGCAAATAAGTTTTTGACCCATGGCCAAACTCCTCCGAAAGGAATACTGGGAAGAACGCCAAGCATAATCTGGAGGGGCGCCAAGATAATTCCTAAAATGATATAGACGTATGTTTTAATCAAAGCTATCAGCAACTTGATTACCAAAAATAGAGAAATTATGAGCCAGAGGAGAGGAAGTAATATAGGTGCTCCGACAAGAAGCGATAGGCCCCCGGTTACTAAAGTCAGTGCTGCCCCCAACATTGTGGCGCCGGCAGTACTGATGGCTATCATCGGTATAAAAGCAAAAAAGCCACTCTGGAGAATGTCTTGTGGTTTAGGGGTTGGGTTAATGCCAGTCACAGAAAGGGCGTTAATTGCTAGTGAAGCAACTATGTACAAAAGATCAATCATTGCGCCGGCAATAGCGTAAGAAAAAGTGATGGCGATTAGAGCCGAGATCACTTTAGGCAAGATGCTTTCAATAGTGAACATCGCCTGGGCAGAAATCTTGACTCTTAACATAACCAAGATGCCGATGAAAACAAAAATAATCGCAAAAATAGAGTAACTTAGGTTTCTGAAAGCTTTCCACATCGGTAAAATTGGTTGAAGACCACCAAACCCAACTCCGTTGGCGGCATAAGCGCTTTTAATACCCAAGTTGTGAAGAACATCATAGGCATAGGCGACTCCGGAAGCCGGTGGGGTAGCGTACATGGAGGCGATTACCTTGCTGGTTAAGTTAAGAGCACCGTCTTGAGGCATTCCGTTTTCGTCAACATTTAGTCCGGCTATCAAAGCGTAAACGGTATTTAGGATGGCGCCAACGACTCCCTTTAAAGACATTTCGAAAGCGCCCTGGACGTTTTTGACGACTTCACCAGCAATGAACTGAAAGACGTTGCTGGTCGGACTACTAGTGTATTCAATGAAATCAGTCAGGGCCGGGTTGGCTTCGGCTTTAACTTGACGATCGACTCCTGCCAGACCAAAAAGCAAGATGATGCCAACAACTAGGGCCAAAAATTTAAGTTTCATTCGTCTAAATTTAATATCAATACTTTACTAAAGTCAACCATGTTTACTCCGGTGGGCTTAAAAGCTGGATGGTTTCTTTGTAGGCATCTTGGACTCCGGCTTGGCCAAAAATATCCATTTCGGTTCGGTTTTGTTTTTCGGGTGAGGCCTTGAAAGAGACACCGGTGGTGGTCTCCCCATCTTTGGCCTGATATTCCTTGCCTGGTAGGGCCAGAAAGTTGTAGGTTTCTCTTTGGATTGACTCGTCGGGATAGGTGAAAGAAGTGGCAGTCCAGAAGTTAAAAACAAATTTAATGTCTCGACAAACGCCAAGTTGGGTTAAAAGAGCCTGCATAAAAGTTTCTGGACTGAGTCCGCTGTTAATCGGAATAGTCACCTTGCCACTGGTGTCAGTTGGCAGGTCTGGCATGGCCGATCCCTGGTTGTGTTTAACCTGGCAGGGTGGGGGGGTTGGCCTGGCAAGCTGGTTACCTTGGGCATCAGTACAGACAATTTTGTCACCAACTTTTTTACAGCCGATGGCCACGTGCATATCTGGTCGACAGTCATAGTCGGGCCAGCCCCTGACAGTAGTGATTTCAAAGTCAATTTTACCATTGGTTGGAAATGGAATTGAATTGGCATTACCGTCATGGCAAGTAATTCTAATTGGCGGCCCATTCTTGGGATCCATTGTCAAGCAATGGCGAGGGATCATTGGTTCGTGGTGTAGGGTGGTGACATTGCCGCTGTCGTCTGTTAAATTGATTCGGTAGCCCCAGTCACAGTGGGTGGTTGGGCCAACATCACCTTGGATTTCCCAACAGAGTTTACCGTTTTCTCCCCAGGCTCTGAAGCCAACATTCGGACAGACATTAGTATGGTCTTCGGTGCTTTTTCCGAGAACTCGTTTGTCAAAAACGTTGCTTTGAGTGATGCCAGCTTGATTAGAATTAAGCGGTTGGTCCCAAGTGACCAGATCATCATTAGAAATGGAATCCGATTTTTTAGGGGGCGAGAGCATCTCATTTAACTGAACTCCCTGAACTGATCGGCCCGAATATTCAGCCGGGACCTGGTATTTGATTTCACCTTCCGGATACCAATAATCTTGGGTACCGGCTTCACAGACTTCCCAATTGAGCATCTTTCCTAGTGACTCGTCTGACCGGTTTTTCTTGATTTCATCAGGAGGAAGTAATTTGTCCAAAACACCAGAGAAATTGTTTTTAACCGGGGTGTTGTGATTGACATAGGTGTTGAGGGCTTTCAAGGCTCCCTGAATGGCTTCATCATAGTTTCCCCAACAAACTGACTTAGTAATTTCAAAACCATTGCCTCGGGCAATGCCGACTCGTTCAAACAATTCTGTAATAATCGCTTCTTGGCCGGAGAGGGCGATGATGTTAAAACTGTCGTATTCCATAATCACCCAGTTACCGTCGGCGTCTTTGACGATCAGGTATTGCTTGCCGGTTTTGTCATCCATTAACAAAAAACTGACCGAGTCAATGTTAAATTTGTTTTTAATCTCGCTACTGGAAAGCCGAGCCTCCAATTGTTTGGCGAAATTCAGGGCGATTTGCAAGCGTTCTCCGATTGGTTTGGCCGGATCAATGCCGGCTTCGGGAATAATAATTTTTTTGTTTGCCAAA
>JBDRHU010000100.1:0-10561 GCA_043816565.1 Patescibacteria group bacterium | reverse complement strand
TATCCAGTGCCCTTAAGCCGTTAACATTCCAACAAATAATTTTCACTTTCTCTAGTATATAATGAAAGATGCAATGAATCTAGATAAATTTATGAAAGATGGCCAATTTCAGATACTGGCGTTGGATCATCGAGGCAGTTTTGAGCAGTTCATCAAAATCAATGGTTATCTGGGCAGACCATGGCAGCCGACAGAAATTTTTGATCCAATCAAGATTAAAGCTGAGATTATTGAGGTTTGGATTGATAAAGTCAGCGCTCTATTACTTGATGTTGATTGGGGACTACCAGCCCGTCGAGTAGTGCTTAAAAAATTAGGTCAAGCCAAGAGTAAGCCATTGTTGTTGCAGAGCGAGAGGAGCGGTTGCCGGCAAACCAAAGAGGGTAGAATAACGGAAATTGAGTACTCGCCTAGTCAATTAAAAGAGTTAGGGGCCGATGGAGTTAAACTTTTGCTTTATTTGGACAATCAACAGTCGGCTTTTAAAAAACAACTTGAAACTGGCAAGAAGATTTTAAAAGAAAGCCAAGAGATTAGTTTGCCACTGTTTTTGGAAATTATCACCTACGGCCAGGGCTCAACCCTGGAAATAATCAAGGAGTGTCTAAAAGAGGGGTTAGTTGCTGATGTTTTTAAGCTGGCCTATCCCGGTAGTCCCGAAAGTTGTCGTCAATTAACAGAAATTCTTAGTCCAATTCCTTGGGTGCTGTTAAGCGGGGGGACAAAACCAGCAGTTTTCCAAGTTCAGTTAAAAACGGCCATAGACAATGGTGCCTCCGGCTTTATGGCCGGTAGGGGGGTGTGGGCGATTTAGACCACAAAACTTAATCTTTTTCGGCTTCTTCGGAGTCAAAAGCACCCTCTCTGTAAAGTTGCATTGGCGGAACCCGCCTTGCTTTTGGGTGTTTAGATTTTCTTCCATCAAGATGATCCTGTTCGCCATGTTTATGGTCTCCCCAATGATCAGAACCTTGTCGAGTGTCAAGGTGAATCGTGTCGACTCGTTCCATTAACTTATTAGCCATACAACATTATTATAATATTTTTGTCAAACTAACTCCATTGTCATTCTGGCCCACTCCGTCATTCTGATCCGCCGACTGGCGGAGAAGAATCCCATTTCAAATGAGATCCTTCGTCGCTTCGCTCCTCAGGATGACTGACCTGGGGACAGGATGACGAGAGGGGGTGCTTAGCAGGACGGCAAAGGGGATTGCGATTGGATTTAGAACTTACAACCTGTTTTTTGTGCTATCATCTTTTTGTGACTAGTTTTGATGTCATTACCTTTGGTTCTGGGTTGGTTGATATTTTTTTAAGTTCTTCTGAGTTTAAGTTGTTGTCTGATTCTGGTGGGGTTTCTTTGTGTGGCAGTTATGGTAGCAAGCTGGAGGTTGATCAACGGGTAATTAGCTCCGGCGGAGGCGGGACGAATACGGCGGTTTCCTTTTCTCGGTTAGGGTTAAAATCGGCAGTTGTTTGTCGGCTTGGCAATGATTTGCTAGCTGATTTAGTTATTCAACAACTAGTTGAAGAAGGAGTTTCAATTGAAATGGTTTTTCAAGCCGATGAGGAAACTGATAGTTCGGTGGTTCTTTTAGGTCCGGATGGGGGGCGAACGGTTTTGGTCTATCGTGGCCAGACCAGACTGGGGATTGACAACATCAATCTAGAAAAACTTTCAGCTTCCTGGTTTTATCTGGCTTCGTTGGAAGGAAATCTGGATCTGGTCGAAAGATTATTTGCTTTTGGAAAAGAAAAGAAAATCCGTTTGGCCTGGAACCCCGGCAAGAAAGAATTGGTTGATGCTAATCGAGTTAAAGGTTTGGTTTCTGGGATTGATGTTTTGTTGTTAAATCGGCAAGAAGCTGAAGAACTGCTGGGGGCTGGACTGGAGACCAGCTCTTTCTGGTCTGAGCTGGGTAGTTTGGGGGCAAACTATTCGGTGGTTACCGATGGCCGGCAAGGGGCCTATCTCTATTTTGACGGGGAAAAACATTTTTTACCGGCTCCAGCTGTTAATTCGGTTGATGAAACTGGGGCAGGAGACGCTTTTGGTAGCGGGTTTGTAGCAGGACTGATTAAGGGGATGGATTGGAAGCAGTCGTTGGATTTAGCGATGGCCAATGGAGCGGCGGTAGTTATTAAAATAGGCGCCAAAACTGGATTAATTAACCATGCTTAAGAAAAAAGTCTCTCAGCTGGAGATTATTCCCAAGATTGAAAAGGCGGCCAACGAGAAAAAGGGTCGGATTTTAACTTTAGTTTTATTAACAGGGACGATTGTTCTAACCCTGTCTTTTTGGTTGCTTGGTCAGTGGCGTCGTGGCCAATTGAGTTTTCCTCATTGGTCGGTTGATATCAAAAAACCAAGTTTCAATTTACCGGATGGTAACAATCAAGACCTGCCGGAAAATCTTGATCAGTGGGCCAGGGAAAATTTGTCCCAGTTGCCTGGTCAATGGGCGATTAGAGTTGAGTTTTTAAACAGCGATTTTGTTTGGAGTTGGCAGGGCGAACAGTCGATGCCGGCGACTTCGTTGATTAAGCTTCCAGTAGTGGCCGCTTTCTATCGTCAAGTTGAAATGGGCAAGCTTGAGCTAGAAGATATTCATGTTTTGAAGTCAAGCGAAATGATTGCCGGCTCCGGTAGTTTACAAAACCAAGCTCCGGGAACCAAGGTTTCTTTGGGAGAGTTGGCTCGTTTAGCATTGTCACAATCGGATAATACCGCTTTTGCAATTCTCAGAGACTTGGTCGGCAAGCAAGAGATTGATGATTATTTATCGGTCTGGGGGATGGAAGAAACTTCTCTAGAAGACAACTTGACCTCGGCCAAAGATGTGGCTGTCTTTTTCCAGTCTTTGTATCAAAACAAGATTTTGTCGGAAGAATTTAGTCAAAAAATGCTTGAAGATATGACCAAGACAATCTACGAAGATCGAATTCCGGCTGGAGTGCCAGAGGGGATTCGGGTGGCCCACAAAGTTGGTAGTGAAGTTGGGGTTGTTTCTGATGCTGGAATTGTCTATGTTCCCGGCAAGCCCTTTATTTTGGTGATTTTAAGTCAGGATACCAAAGAGGCAACCGCCAAAGAGGCTTTTCCCGAATTGGCCAATCAGATCTACTGGCTACTAACTAATAACTATTAGCTAATAACTATTAAATTCTAAGGTGTTGGTGTCGGGGTGATGTCTAATCGGCAGTGTTGAGTCGGCTGGGTGCCGTCGATGAAATATTCTTCTTTAACCGAAGGACAGTTATTGCAAGTCAAGGTGCCAGTGCTTTGGCAAATAGCTACTTTTTTGACATTGTCTGGCATGGCCCATTCAGGAGCGGGTTGATCTTTTAATAGTTGGTTCATAACTTGGCGCCAAATTGGAGTAGCACCAGTAATTCCGGAGGCGACTCCGCTCATTGGGGTATTGTCGTTGTTGCCAACCCAGACAGCAGTTAAAATTTCTGGTGAATAGCCAATACACCAGTTGTCTTTCAGGTTGTTGGTGGTGCCAGTTTTGACCGCTACCCCAGGAAGATTCAAAAGCGAATTGGTTCCAAAGGCCATTGCTCTGGCATTGTTATCGCTAATGATATCGGTCAGGATGAAACTAATTCCTGGGTCCAGCGTTTGGATTCCATAACAGAAATTTCCGTCCAAACAGTGGTTTTGGAATAGTTTTTTGTCTTGGTAATCGGTGACTGAAACGATTGGGTTGATTGAAACCTTTTTTCCGTAATTGGCCAAAACCGAATAGGCCTGAGCTAGCTCAATCATTTTGACTTCTCCACCGCCTAGGGTCAGTGACAGACCAAAGCGGGTCGGATCGTCCCAGGACTTGATCCCCAGTTTTTGTCCCATACTGACCATGTCATCAACTCCGTATGAGGACAGAACTTTAACGGCTGGAACATTAAGCGAGGAGGCCAGGGCTGTTCTCAAACTAACATTACCGTGAAACTTTCCGTCATAGTTTCTGGGTGAGTAGGCTGCTTGTCCGGGAATCTTGAAAGTAATTGGGGTATCGGGAATGATACTGGCAGCGGTAAAACCCATTGACAAGGCATTGGCATAATTAACCGGCTTGATGGTTGATCCTGGTTGTCTTAATCGCAGGGTTAGGTTAACGTTGCCATCGTTTTCAAAATCAAAATAATCTTTTGAGCCGACCATTGCCAGGATTTCTCCAGTTTTAGGGTTGGTGATTAAAACCGAGCCATTGCTGATTCTCATATTTTTTAACTTATCTATTTCCTGCTCAAGGATTTGTTCAGCCATTTGCTGGATTTCCCAGTCGAGAGTGGTGATGACTTCTAATCCTCCCTGTTCGACCATTTGCTGGCCATAGTTTTCTACCAAGATATCTTTGACAAAAAAAACGAAGTGGGGGGCCTTGATCGAATTGCCTTGAGAGGCAAAGTGAAGTGGCCAACTGACCAGCTCGCCAGCTTGAGGAGCGGTAATATATTTGGCTTTAACCATTTCTTGGATGACCTGCTCTTGTCTTTGCTTAGCATATTCCGGGTAGGCCCCAAAGGGAGAATACTTGGTTGGTGCTTTGGTTAACCCGGCTAGCAAGGCTGATTCGGCCCTATCTAGTTCCCAAACGTGTTTGCCGAAATAATTTTCAGCCGCTTCCTCAACACCATAATTGGTGCCACCATAGGGGACTTCATTAAAATACATTTGCAGAATTTCATCTTTAGAAAACCTAATCTCTACTAGAACGGCCAAAATGGCCTCTTTAATTTTTCTTTCAACAGTTTTTTCGGGGCTCAAGAGGGTATTTTTTACTAGTTGTTGAGTGATGGTTGATCCGCCCATGGCCGGTTTTGATGGTGACAAAAGATTATGTTTGAGGGCTCTCAAAATTCCAAGGATTGATAGTCCGTGGTGTTGATAAAACTCCTTGTCTTCGATGGCCAAGGTTGCCTGGATCAGATGTTCCGGAATCTTTTCCAGGGGAACCAAGGTTCGATTTTCGTCTCGATAGATTTTATACAACAAAACATGGTTACGATCATAAATTTTAGTAGTTAAGGTTGGTTCCATCTGAACCAAGTGTGAAGGAGAAGGGAAATCAGCAAAAAAATTAATCAACCCGCTGGCGATTAAAATTACCACTCCAAGACCAAAAAGAAAAACGAGAAAGCCCTTTTGGTTAATGATTATTTGTCTGGGAACCTTTTTTTTGACAACTGCTGGCTTTTTCTTGGTTTTTACTTTTTTGCTAGGCCACTTAACAGAGAAGACTCTCTTAATTTTCTGTTTGCTGGCAAGCAGTTTTTGTTTAAAGGTTTTTTGGGTTTTAATCCAGGCCTGTCTCTTTCGGACAAATTGCTTTTTTAGGTTGTTTTTAAAGGAAATGAGTTGTCGTGAGAACCTTTTGATTTTTTTATTTTTGGCTTTTATTTTGACCTTGGTCGGCTTGGGAACTGCTTTGCTTGTTTGTTTTTTGGACCTTTCCAGTCGCAAAGCCAGTTCTAGAATCGCCAAAACTCCGAGATAGAATGGTTTTCCTAGGTAAATTAAAATCCGGCCCAACATAGTCCCATATTATATGTTATTCAAGGAGGAAAATCCAGAGCTAATTAGTCGGCTTGTTGGTCGTTTATTTTCTGTTCGTAGCCGAACGAAGCCACCTTGACTGGTTGCTCGTTGGCAGGACAGTCAAAGCAGATGATGGTTCCTAGTGGGTCAATAACGGCCGGGTGAGCCTGGAGCTCAACATTGCTTTTGTTTTCTCCGGGTTGAACTGGTCGACCACTATCTTTGTCAATTAGAATTTCTTGAGTTAACGATCGACTTTCCGGAACCGATCCGGAAATGAAAAACTCATATCTTAATTCACAGCCTCCTTCGGGGGCTGGGGCCCCGGTTAGATTGCAAACACTGGTACCAATGATTCGGCTGGGTTTGCTTGGCCATTCAGGTGTCTTGTCCTCTAGAATACTACTAGTAATTTTATTCCAAATTGGAGTCGCACCAGTAATTCCGGAAGCTACCCAACCCATCGGAGTGTTATCGTTGTTACCAACCCAAACGGCAACCACCAGGCTGGGGGTATAACCGATGCACCAGTTATCTCGCTTGTCGTTGGTGGTACCGGTTTTAACTGCTACCTCTGGGTGATCTTTTATTTTCAAAAGCGAACTGCTTCCAAAGGCAGCACTTCGGGCGTTGTCGTCGGAGAGGATATTGCTGATTAAAAAAGCACTTTCTTTGCTGATGATTCGGGTACCAGTTCGGGGTTGGTATTCTTCTAGGATTTGTCCCCGGCGGTCCTCAATTTTAAGAATCGGATTGAGGTTTTGCTTGGTTCCTAGATTAGCCAAGGTGCCGAAAGCGGTCGCCATTTCTGTCA
Organism: Patescibacteria group bacterium; assembly: GCA_043816565.1. Taxonomy (GTDB): domain Bacteria; phylum Patescibacteriota; class Microgenomatia; order UBA12405; family JAHJSD01; genus JBDRHU01. Next base: position 4,199 of record JBDRHU010000100.1, on the reverse strand, counting down.
TCTTGACTTCTCCGCCACCGAGAGTGAGTGACAGACCAAAATCAGAAGCTGGTCTTTGACCCAGGCTTTCCAAACCCATGGCCGAGGCAGTTTGAATGAAATTTTCAATCCCGTTTAGGGCCAGCATTCTGACAGCCGGAATATTGAATGAATTGCCCAGGGCATATCTTAACTGGACCGGTCCGTGGAAAAGACTGTCATAGTTCTGAGGACAATAAACTTGGGGTCCGCCGGTAAAACAAGAACCGACGTCAGCAAAAACTGTTGCTGGAGTGACTCGTTTACTTTCCAGGCCAATAGCATAGTTGATTGGTTTGATGGCTGATCCCGGTTGCCTTGAGGCGGTAGTGACATTGAACTCACCATCAATATCGTCAGCAAAGTAGTTTTTCGAGCCAACCATGGCTAGGATTTCTCCGGTTTTGGGGTTAGTAATCAAGGCGGCTCCATTGCCGACTTTGGCGGATTTCAATTTCTCTACTTCTTGGCTAACAATTTCCTGGGCTGTTTGCTGAATTGAGCTATCCAAGCTGGTGGTAACCTTTAGTCCGCCTTGGGTGGTCAGGGTATTTCCGTAGCTTTCTAGTAGTTTTTCTCTAACAAAAAAAACAAAATGAGGGGCAATGATTTTGCTTCCTGGGTCGGCAAAATTAATTTGTTCATCTTTGGCTTGTTGGAACTGCTCGGGACTAATTTTGTCCAGTTCCAGCATGAGTGACAAGACTGTTTCCTGGCGAGCTTTGGCTCGATCAGGGTGAGCAAATGGTGAATAGCTAGTGGTCGCCGCTGGTAACCCGGCTAGTAGGGCCGATTCGGCCAAAGTCAGATCTTTAACTGATTTACTAAAAAAGGCCCTAGCGGCGGCTTCAACGCCGTAGCTAATACCGCCGTAGGGGATTTGGTTAAAGTACATTTCTAAAATTTGATCTTTAGAGTAAATTAGTTCGGTGACGACAGTTAAAACGGCTTCTTTAGCTTTTCGGGTGATGGTTCGTTGAGAAGTTAGCAGAGCATTTTTGACTAATTGTTGGGTGATGGTTGATCCGCCCTGGAGTTTTTTTCTAAGCAGGGTGTTGATTAGCGCTCGGCTGATACCCTTCAGGTCAAAGCCGTGGTGCTGGTAGAAGCTTTTGTCTTCAATCGCCAGGGTAGCGTCAATTAACGACTGTGGCAGCTCTTCTAGTTTAACCGGAATCCGGTTTTCGTCTCCGTAGATTTCGTAGAGTAAAACACCATTTCGGTCATAGATTTGACTGGAAGCCGGCGCCGGAGCACTGCTTAATTGTTTAGGAGATGGCAGAGAGTTAAGTGTCAGAATCAGAAACAAGAAGCCCAGAATCAAACTGACAATTAGAGCAAATCGTCGATATTTTTTGATCAGAGTGATTGCTCTAACTGGTGCCAATCTTTTGGTTTTATTGAAAACAAACCGACCGGCCTTTTTTATTTTATTTCTAATCACGGTATCTATTTTAACAAAAATGAACAGACAAGTTTGGCGAGGTGATATAATCAGGCATGGAGTTGAGTTTTTGGTATTTGGTTTACGCTGGTTTAGGCTTGATAGTTTTAGAACTTCTAATTGGAGTTCAGACAGGATTCGACTTAATTTTGATTGGTGTTTCCCTGCTTTTGGGTGGATTGGTAGCTTGGTTAACCGGCAACTTTCAGTTGGGGATTGTGGCCAGCATTTGTTTGTCGTTTTTGTATTTTGTTTTGGGAAGAAAACACATTAAAGAAAAGCTTTTTGATTTTTCTCACAAGATTAATGTTGACAAGTTAATCGACAAACAGGCGATTGTCGTCAAGGCAATTAAGCCTCACCAGCCTGGTCAGGTTAAAATTGAGGGGGAAGTTTGGCGGGCCGAAAGTGACCAGACAATTGGAGTTGATCAGAAGGTTAAAATTATTAGTGTTGAGGGAGTAACCTTAAAAGTTATTGGTAGTTTAAAAAAAGTTAAAAATAAGGAGGCTAAATAGAATGTTTATTGGAGTCGTCATCGTTTTTGGAGTGATTGCACTGTTAACAGTTGTCAAGGGGGTTAGGATCATTCAACCTTTTGAAAAAGGAGTCGTCACTCGTTTGGGAAAGTATCGGTCGACCTTGTCTTCTGGAATTAATTTTATTATTCCTTTTATTGACGAAATGATTTCGGTTGACATGCGCGAAGAAGTGGTCAGTGTTGAGCCTCAACAAGTGATCACTAAAGACAACGTTGGTGTGGTTGTTGACGCTGTCATTTACGCCAAGGTGATTGATCCGGTCAAGGCCGAGTTTGAGATTCAGGATTTTGAAAAAGCGGCTACGACTTTGGCCCAAACTAGTTTAAGAAACCTAATTGGAGACAAAACATTGGACGAAACTTTAATCGCCAGAGACAATTTGAATGTTGCTTTACGAGAGATTTTGGACGAAGTTACCCATGGCTGGGGGGTAAAAATTACCAGAGTGGAGCTTCAAAGGATTGATCCTCCGACTGACATTACTGAAGCCATGAGTAAACAAATGAAGGCAGAGCGAGAAAAGCGAGCCACCATTTTGGAAGCCGAAGGTTTCAAGCAATCACAGATTTTGAGAGCCGAAGGAGACAAAACCGCCAAGGTATTAAAAGCCGAAGGGGAAGCCCAGGCCTTAAAACAAGTTTCCGAAGCAGCTGAAAAGTATTTCAAATCCAGGCCGGAGACCTTAAGAAGACTAGAAGTCTTGGAAAATGTTTTGAGTAAAAATACCAAGTTTGTGATTCCGTCAGGATCAGAAACCATCAACCTTCTAAACCTAGAGGGAGATGCGCCTAAGGTGCTTCCGCGGAAAAAAGCGTAGAGAGAGGATTGGTTGGGGAAAACTCGCCTATGTTTTAAGGCTCCGGCGGACGTAGGCGGAGGGTGTGGGAGTCGCCACGCATAACCTTTCTTTGCTTGGCGTTCCTCGAGTCCTACAAACTCCGCGAGCAAATGCGAGCGGAGGGTGTGGGAGTCGAACCCACTCAGGAGTTATCCCGCAGGTTTAGCAAACCTGTGCCTTACCATCCGGCCCACCCTCCTTTAAATTGACTTGTCAACCTCGTTATTCTATCATTTTCTTAATGGTTAAACCAAAAGAAACTCAGACCGATCCTCAGCCAATGGAAGTCCTGGCGGTCAAGCAAGAAAAAGTATTGCTTACCTGGAGAGCATTGGAAAGACCGTATCAAAAGAAGGACAAAGAGTTTTGGATGACGGCCTTGTCAGTTTTAGGACTGGTTTGTTTAATTTTGTTTTTTGTTAAAGAGTGGTTTTTAATTTTGGCTTTGTTGGCCTTGGTTTTTTTGTATTACGCTTTGACAACGGTTGCTCCTAAAGAGACAGAATACAAAATCACCACCAAGGGGGTTTATATTTCTGCTAGTCAAGTGTTTGCTTGGGATGTTTTGCGTCGATTTTGGCTGGACAAAAAGTGGGGCCAGGATATGATTCGTTTTGAAACCTGGCTTAATTTCCCCCGAGTAGTTGGCTTAGTAATTGCTCCCGACAAGAAAGAAGAGATTGAAAAAACAGTGGCCAAGTATTTACCAGAAGAAGCCATGTCACCGACTGCTTTTGACAAACTGTCTTCTTGGTTGGCAGACAAATTTCCTCTAGAGACCAAAAAGTAATTTTTTTACCCCTGAGAATGGTAAAATAGGGCCAAGGATTCCGTGCGCCCGTAGTTCAATGGACAGAACATTGGTTTCCGGAACCAACAATGGAGGTTCGATTCCTCTCGGGCGTACCAAACAAGGAGAGTTGGCAGAATGGCAATGCGCGCGCTTTGCGGTGTCCGCCGGCAATCGCTCCATGAGCCGTGTTCGAATAGAACTAAAAAGGCGAGTGGTAAGATTAGGCGGAAAAGCGATTCGCGACCGTGGTGAGTTTTGACAAGTTGTTTTGTTTTAGGAGGGTTGGCAGAGTGGCCAATTGCGATCGCCTCGAAAGCGATAGGGAGTAATCCCTGCGTGGGTTCGAATCCCGCACCCTCCGCCAATTGGGAAATGTCTTTGTTGGCTCGCCCTCTGCGAGGGCTCGCCAGCCAATTTTAAGCGCAAATTGGAATTTTTTATCTTTCAAAATGAAGTTCGAGCCGATATTTTTTAGGAATGCTCGGATTTCTTGATTGTCGCTTTGCGACAAAAGAATTTTGGCTTGGCTACTGGCTAAAATCATTTCTTTCATCGGTTCGAGCC
>JBDRHU010000099.1:0-2287 GCA_043816565.1 Patescibacteria group bacterium | reverse complement strand
AAACCGACGAAAAATTTTCCTACCATATCTGATGTTAAAAGTAATCAATGATACCCCCGAACACTGTCAGGCGCTAAAGCAGTTAATCTTAAAAAGAAAAAATCCATATCTGTATCATGTCAACTTGGTCCAATATCACCCCAGTCCCCTGTTGGGAAAAACTTTTCAACCTTCAAACAGGGGAACTGTCAGTTGGTTTGTAGACAAACTTGAAAAGGCTCGAATTGGAGTCACCGTCAGACAGTCATTTGGGGAAAACATTTCTGCCGCCTGTGGTCAGCTTTATGCCCAATACCAGAAAGATCACTCTTGTGACTGATCTGGTTGTTTTTCCTCTGGAATGTAGCGAATGACAACACAACGACGATTACCCTCTCCTTGGGAAGCGGTTTCCACATCAGCGTATTCGCCTAAAGCCATATGGACCAATCTTCTTTCAAAAGGGGTCATTGGAGGCAAAGCCACCGGCCGACCGGAGAACTTGGCTCTTTGGGCGGCGTTTAGAGCAATACTATTTAACCTCTCTGTCTGCTTTTCTCGATAGTCGTTAACGTTAACCACTACTCTCTGCCAACTACCGGCCTGCTTGAAAACCATCAATCCCAAAAGTAGTTGGAAAGCCGACAGACTTCGACCGTGAAAGCCAATAATCGCTCCCGGATCCTCGGTTTTTATCATCACCACATATGATTCTTCCTCGGGACTGGACTCAACCGTTACCTGTCCGGACAAATCTAATTCTTTTAAGAAATTAACTGTCAGGTCTTCAATAGTTTTGAGTAGCTTATCTTTGGCCATTTTTTTGTAGTTTGTTAATGATTAAGTACTGAGCCAAGGTAGAGAGGGAAAAAACCAACCAGTAGAGTACTAAACCAGACGGAAAACTCAAGCCGATGAAAATTGTCATTAGTGGGAAAATGTAAAGTGACTGGGTCTGCATCATCGAGGCAAAATCGTCCTTCTTTTCTGGGGTTTTATCAGCCAGTTTTTCTTGCTTTTTGGCCGTCGGCATCATCATTTTGGCTGACAAAAACTGGGCCACCGCCGAAGCGATTAGAAACAATCCTGGCAAACTCTTGCCAGCAATATTAATCCCCCAAGGCATTCTGTCCGGCTGGGTCAGTTCCAGGTACCAAAACCGAAGGTTCAAAACTGTTCCCGGCTCAAACTTCAAAGGCGAATAAAGAATCTCGTTTAACTTGTCCATCATCCCATTGCCACCCAAAACGTTGCGAAAGGCCTGGAACATGGCAATCAAGATAATAATCTGGACAATCTGAGGCAAAATACTTCCCCAAGGACTAACCCCAACCGATCGGTAGAGATCCATTTGGGCTTTGGCTAATCCCTGCTTGTCATCTTTGTACTTGTCTTTTAGCTTGGCCAGTTTGGGCGCCAACTCTTTCATTTTCTGAGCCGCTTTTAACCCTGGCAAAGTCAAAGGTAGAAGCACCAATCGAATAATGACAGTCAGGCCGATAATTGCCCAACCGAGGTTGCCAAACAGGTGATAGAGGGCTACCAGACCATTAAGTAATGGGTAATAAAGAAAGCTGTTCCAAAGTCCACTCATGGTTTTTTTATTTTCTCCGCAGATTTACCGATTAATTTCCGCAAACTGTCTTCAATTTCAGCCAAGCTGATTTTAACAATTGCTGGCTTAGTTAAAAATACAAGCTTGAGATTATCATCAAAGCAGTCTAAATTCAAGCGGACGGCTTCGGCCAGCAAGCGACGAACCCGGTTTCTAACTACCGCTCGCTTGTCAATTTTGCGGGAAACCACAAAAGCAAATTGAGAATTATCTGAATCTCCATCTTCTAGGGTTAACAGAGAAAAGAAGGGACCGGAAAGCAAACGGCCTTCTTTTTTGACCAGACCTAAGTCCTTTTTTGACAAACGGTATTTTCTGGGGAGAGCCATTAGCTGACTCGACGGACCTTTTTCTTAACTGTCAAAACCCGTCGACCCTTAGCCCGGCGTCTTTTGAGAACCCGTCGACCGACGGCTGAAGACATTCTTTTCAGAAAGCCGTGTTTGCGAGCTCGCTTTTTCTTCTTGGGTTGATATGTTCTTTTGGTTGCCATTTTCTACTGGGAGAATTATATCAGCTATGAAAGAATTTCGCCAATTCTTATTTTGATTGTTAGTATACCATTGTTTTTTTTGCCTGTCAGCGTGTAAATGCTTCATCTTTTTCAGCTATCCGTGGTCGAGGCCACCTGATGTCTGATACAAGACACCGGGATTGTCAGACTGGCTATTCACAACGCGCAGGATCAGGGTC
>JBDRHU010000098.1:0-7483 GCA_043816565.1 Patescibacteria group bacterium | reverse complement strand
CTTTCCAAAAGTAACGGGTCTGTTTCCACTGGCATTCCAGGTAAATGTTTTGTCACTGGTCCCACCGTCAACCGGCACCGTTTCCAGGGAGGCAGAACAATCAGAGCACTCTTTTGATCTTTTAAACGGTCGGCTAACTGTTGGGCCTGATCCTGCCCCAACTGGGTCAAACCGGGATCGCGCCGACCAGAAAAAATCCTGGCAACATTGTCAGTTGTTTGAGTGTGCCGACACAAAAAAATCGTTGGGCCGGTTCCGGGCTTAACTTTGGGCAATGGCTTTTTAATTTGTCCGGGGTTATCCAGCGACCGCTGGGCAGCCTGAGCTAGTTTTTCAAAATCAACTTTATTAGACATTTTTAAGACTCAAAACAACGGTTAACTCTCCTTTGATATTAGCTCTTTTGCCCAATTCCGACAAGACCTGGGTAACACTACCTCGGATGAATTCCTCAAACTTTTTGGTCATCTCCCGCCCAACGACCAGTTTGAGATCAGCAGCAATTTCTTCAATCTCTTTTAAGGTCTTTAAAATTCTTTGGGGAGATTCGTAAAAGATGACGGTCGAAAACAAGTCTTTTTGAGCAATCGCTCTAACTAGTAGTTTTTGCCTCTTGCCTGGCTTCTTAGGTAAAAAGCCCAAAAACAAAAAACTGTCGGTTGGTAAACCAGAAGCCACCAGGGCAGATAGTAACGCCGACGGCCCAGGAATCGGAACCACCGCTATCCCTTGGTCAGTCACTCTTTTGACTAACTGATAGCCAGGATCGGAAACCAGGGGAGTACCGGCGCTGGAAACCAGGGCCAGGTTCTGTCCGGATTCTAATAACTCTATTACTCGAGGCAAACTTTCTTCCTCTTTTCCCTGATAGTGGGGGATAATTTTAGGAGAAACAATCGCCAGTTGTTGCAGTAGTCTGGCTGTCTGCCGACTGTCCTCGGCCAGAATCCAATCAACCTGACTCAAGACTTCTTTAGCTCGTTGACTAATATCTTTGAGGTTGCCAATCGGGGTAGAAACCAAATAAAGAACACCGTTCATTCTGGTATTATATATCAATTAAATCATGCTTAGAAAAATTTGTTTGTTTTTGATCGTCTGTTTGGCCTTGTTTTCTTGCCCAACTTGGGCCATCAACGAATTTGAAACCAGCTACCAAATTGATTACCAGGTTGGCCCTCGAGGAAGTGCTCAGGTTAATCAAGAAATTACTTTAAAAAATAACTTTTCCAATATCTATCCTAAGGAGTACCGGCTTGAAATCGGTGGCAAACAAATCGAAAACGTCAGCGCTACCGATGCTAATGGTAATATCATTCAAAGTGTCAACCAAAAAGACAATTCTCTTGAGTTAAGTCTAAAATTCAACCAAGAATCGATTGGTAAAAACGCTGAACTGACATTTAAGCTTTCATATTTAATTCCTCAATTCGCTCAAAAAAGAGGCCAGGTCTGGGAAGCCAATTTCCCCAGTTTTGCTAATCTTGACAAGATTGACCAGATCAATCTATCAATTAAAACGCCACTGGCCTTCGGCCAATTGGCTTACAGCTCGATCCCATTTGCTAACGAATCGGTTCAGGATGGTCACCAAATCCTCTCGTATTCCAAAGGCAATCTAACTAAAGGACCATTGTCGCTAGCCTTCGGTGAATTTCAGGTGCTAGAATTCAAAATCAAATACCAATTAGAAAACCCAAATCAAGAAATCGGTCGGATTAATATCCCGATCCCTCCGGATACTGCCTACCAGAGTGTCATTTTAAAAAACATTGCCCCTAAACCAGAAAAGATTTTCCTGGACGGTGACCAAAACTGGCTGGCCCAATACACTCTTGACCCGGGTCAAAACCTGGAAGTAATTGCCGAAGGTCAAGCCAGAATTTACTCTCAAGCTGAAAACATCAAACTAATTGAGATCAACAAGAAAACCGACAAAAGCCAACAACTGCTCCCCGACACCTTTTGGGAAAGTGACGCCATTGAGATTAAACAGTTAGCTCAGCTTCACCAAACCCCCCGAGCCATCTATAACTTCGTGGTTGATACCTTAGAGTACGATTACCAGAATCTTGACCAAATCAAACGCTTAGGGGCCCAGCAAGCCCTACTTCGCAAAAGTGGCGTCTGTACTGAGTTTAGTGATTTGTTCGTCAGTATCGCTCGAGCCGCTGGCATTCCTGCTCGCGAACTGGAGGGGTTTGCCTTTAGCAACGATCCTGAACTAACCGGCCTGCAAGTTAATAACGACGTTCTTCATTCTTGGCCAGAATACTGGGATGAAGCCAAACAGACCTGGATTCCGCTAGACCCAACCTGGGACAAAACCACCGGAGGAATGAAATTCTTTGATCAGTTGGGCTTAAACCACTTTGTTTTTGTCATCCATGGTATTGACAGTGTTAGTCCGGCTCCTCCAGGGTCCTACAAGAACCAAACCGGCCAAAAAACAATCGAAGTCGGTTTTGCCAGTGACATTTTGCCTTTCCCTAGTATTGATTTAAGCCCGGGAATTGAAGTTATCAACCACAAAAGCTTTTTGGCAGTTCAAAACAATAGTCCGGTGGCTGCCTATCAAATCCAAATTGACCAATCTGGTTGGAATGGCAAACAAGGCACCCAAATCGAAACCATTGAGATTCTGCCCCCATTTGCTAAACAATTAATTCCAATCCAATCTCCCCGAATTTGGGCCAGAATTTTTTTCCAACCAGAGTATCATGTCAAGGTTGACAACCAAGCTTTTGAATTACCTTACCCCCAAAAATTGAACTTCCGCTCTTTTTTTGTTAAGCTCTTAGGCAGATGAAAAAGTTGTTGCGCTCGTTTGTTCTCAGTTTGATTGCCCTCAAGATTGTTTCTGGCCTAACTGGGGCAGTTTTTTTTGATCAAGGAGCCAAAAGCTTAATTCTGGCGGCCTTGGCCTTGACTGGTTTTGAGTATCTATTAAAACCAATTGCTAACTTGCTGCTACTGCCAATTAATATTCTGACTCTAGGTTTGCTCCGCTGGGTGATCAATGTTGTCGGTCTCTATCTAGCCACTGCCATTACTCCCGGATTCTATCTTGAGTCATTCACCTTCCCGGGCCTGACCTGGCAGGGGATTGTCTTGCCCAAAATCAGTTTCTCTCTGCTAGTTAGTTATATTATTATCTCGTTTTTAATAAACTTAATTATTACCATCGCCAAGTGGCTGTTAAAAAAGTAAAAACCCGATGAAAAACATCATCCTAATTGCTCAAGCAATTGTTTCTGTTTTGTTGATTGTTTTGATTCTGCTTCAAAATACCAAAGAAGAGGGGCGTTTCAACCTATCTCTGCTTCAACCCAAGTTTAGTCGTCGAGGACTAGAGAAGGTCACCTTTATTGCCACCATTGTCTGCCTGGGACTGTTTTTAATTTTGTCTTTCTGGCAGTTACTCATCTAGACTCTTGTCATGCTCTGGTTTAAGTTTCTAAACCGCCTGGTTAGAAAATACTTCCTGCTTCTGCTGGCCAGTGGTCTAATTGGGGGAATTGCTTTCCTGCTAATAAATCGGTTGAGTCCATATCTGCCCCAACTGGTGGTCCCGACTAAAAGAATCGGTCTGGTTGGTCGCTACACCAGTTTGAATACTTTACCTGAAGAGATTTCTCTTTTGTCTAGTTATGGTCTAACCGAGATTCTGCCTAATGGCCGAGCAACCGCTTCTGCTATTGTTGCTCGCTGGATGATTAAAAACGATGGCAAAGAACAAATCTTTACCCTTAAACCTGATGTTAAATGGCAGGATGGTAGCCTCCTTAAAAGCCAAGAAATCAATTATCAAATTAAAGGAGTGACCTTTGAGCAAACCGATGACGGAATAAAAATCGCTCTAGAAAATCCACTGGCCTCCTTGCCGGTTTTTTTAAGTCAGCCAATTTACAAACAAAAACTATTTTTTCGTCAAAGTAAGCCCCTGGGGTTAGGGGAGTATCAAATTAAAAAAATCCAGTTTGATGGCAGTTACTTTAAGTCAATCCTTCTGCGCTCCCAGGACAAAAAAGAAAAAATCAACTTTCGCTTTTACCCCAACCAAGAGAGTTTAAAAAATGGGTTGATGCTTGGCGAAGTCGACCAAATCCAAGGAGTTGATGAAATTGGCCAATTGGCCAACTGGCAACAGCTGGATATCCAACCGGAAGACGAGAAAAGAAACCGCTACACCGCCCTGTTTTTCAACACCAGAAAAGAACCCTTTTCTCAAAAACAGTTTCGTCAGGCTCTGGCCTATGCTGTTGACAAGCCCAGCAAAAAAGATCGGGCCTTAACCCCCATCTCACCGCTATCCTGGGCCTACAACAACACCGTTAAAAGCTATAGTTACAATCCCCAACACGCTAAAAAACTATTAGAAGGAATCAATGGCCTGGACAACTTACTGGTCAAAATCTATGTCCTGCCAGAGTTGCTCGATGATGCCGAAGCCGTCAAAAAAAACTGGCAGGAAAATCTGGGTATCAACAGCGAGATTAGTGTTACCAGCGTCATTCCTAATCCGGAAGAATTTGATGTCTATCTAGGATTTGGCGCCATCCCGCCGGATCCGGATCAATACTTTTTTTGGCATTCGACCCAAGAGCGAAACATCAGTGGTATTAATAATCCCCGAATTGATCAACTCCTGGAGGACGGGAGAAAGACAATTGTTTTAGAAGAAAGAAAACCAATCTACAAAGACTTTCAGCGGTTCCTGCTAGAAGAATGTCCAGCTGTCTTTTTGAAATTACCAACTACCTATACCATTACCAGAAAGTAATTATCTCCAGTCTTGTTTTAAAAACCAGATTTTGTTAAACTCCAGTAGTTTCAAGCCAGAGTGCTGGAATTGGCCCGCCTGCAACGCTATGCGTAGCATTGCGGGCAGGCAGACAGGGGTTATAAATGCCATTCTACTATACTTATGTTCTCAAAAACAAAAAGGATGGTTCTTTTTATATCGGTTGGTCTGATAACTTAAAACAACGGCTTAAAAAACACAATTTGGGTCTAGTAAAATCAACTAGAACAAAAAGGCCGTTGAAAGTGGTTTACTTTGAGGCGTGTCTATCAAAAACAAAAGCTGTTGCTAGGGAAAAACAGCTTAAAACCGGATTTGGAAGAGCATATTTGAAAAGAAGGTTGGTATAATCAAAAAAGCCAGAGTGCTGGAATTGGCCCGCCTGCAACGCTATGCGTAGCATTGCGGGCAGGCAGACATTCCATTGAAAACGGAACTGGTTCGAAAATCAGCGCCAGAGTGCTGGAATTGGCAGACAGGCACGGTTCAGGATCGTGTGGTCGCAAGATCGTGTGGGTTCAACTCCCTCCTCTGGCACCAGGCAAAACAAGCGGGATTAGTTGAACGGCTCAACATCAGCTTTCTCCGCCGAAAGCTAAAAGCATTCGGGCGGATCCGCCACAATACCGCTTGGCGGTTTTGGGCGGACAAGGTGTTAGCAAGACTTAGATAACAATGTATTACACTTATGTCTTGAATTGTCGTAAGCAAAAAAGTGAAAAACTATATGTTGGCTACTGCCGTGATCTAAAACAAAGATTGTCACGGCACCTAAAGAAAGAAATCCAAACTACCAAAAAATTTGATAAAATAAAGTTGGTTTATTACGAAGCCTGTTTAGACAAGACCGACGCTATCAAACGCGAGAACCAACTTAAAACAGGATTCGGACGAGGCTACCTTAAACGCCGATTGAAAAGTTGTTTTGACAAGCGGGATTAGTTGAACGGCTCAACATCAGCTTTCCAAGCTGAGAAAATGGGTTCGACTCCCATATCCCGCTCATCCGCCTTTATGGCGAGATGAGCGAGGCTCGCCAAAGGCGGCCCGCTCTCGTTTCACTCGAGCCGTGATCTGGTTGTCGAGGAACGCCAAGTAAAGAAGCATTTATCTGCGTGGCGACTCCCATATCCCGCTCATCTAAAACCTTCACCCCTGAAAGAGTAGGGTATAATCAAACGAGTGATTGACTTAAAAGCAATACTAAAAGACTATGAAAACAAAAACTACATCCTCCAAAACCCAAAACCAATAAGGCAAGGCAAGGAGGCGACTGTTTTCGTGGTCTGGTTTCAAGGAGAACCACTAGCACTAAAAGTATATATCGATCCCAAAATCAGAGCCTTTCAAAACAATTTGGCCTATACCGAAGGCCAATTTTATCGAAAACCATCTGAAAGAAGGGCAGTTGCCAAAAGAAACAAATTTGCCAAAGCCTTGCTTCACAAGGGTTGGGTTAGAAGAGAGTTTTACCTGCTTGACAAGCTCTTGAGTCTTGGAGCCACTGTCCCAGAGGTTTACGATTGGACTCCCGAATCAATTCTGATGGAGTTTGTTGGCAAAGACGATGTTGCTCCTCGACTGATTGATGTTGAACTGAATAAATCTCAGGTCTCGCTGGCCTTTGAATCAGTTTTAAAAGACGTTGAACGAATGCTGGAGTGTGGAGTAGTCCACGGAGACCTATCGGCCTACAATATTCTCTGGTGGCAGAACAAGCCCTGGATTATTGATTTTCCCCAAGCGATCGACATTCGCTACAATCCCCGCAAGGATGAGTTTCTAAAAAGAGATCTGGACAATGTCATTTCATACTTTGGGGAATATCTGGACATTAATAGCGAACAGATATATCAAAGATTTCTGAAAGTATAGTAAACTAAACAAAATGTCATCATTGGTCTTTCCGTTTCATGATCCCAACAAGATAGAGACAAAGTTTCTCAAGCGGGCTCTTCCCATTCTAAAAGACAACTTTGACAAAGCTTTTATTGGTGTCAGCCCTAAAACTGTAGCTAGCAACCCAGAAGCACTGAGTTTTCTGCAACAAGACAGTTTCTTTATCGTTAACCTAAGCACTAACAACTCAACCATCGGCGATCATTTTGTTTCTGTCTATACCAACACGGTTAAACATTCAAAACCCGATCAAATACTTCATTTGTGCACCTTAGACAGACTAGTATTTGCTCTGTTAACTGAACACAAAGATTCTTTTTTAAAAGACACTAGCAGAGAGGATACTCCAACCTTGTATCTTCGATCGCCCAAAGCCTGGGCTACTCATCCTAAAAACTACTACGCTGCCGAATCGATGGTTACCGAAGTCGGAAGGATTCTCTTTGGTAAAGTCTTAGACTTTACTTGGTGCCACCTGACACTTACTAGTCAACAACTTAAACAAGTTCTGCCCAGCCTTACGGCTCACGACCTGGTTATCATCTCACAACTGGTTCTGTCTTTAAAGGACAAACTAGTCACCAAAGAAGTTGATTGGCTATCCTGGGAAGATCCGTTTATCTTCAACAAAGATCCTCGACAGTTTAAAACAGAAAGGGAAAACGATCCTAAAGAGTTAGAAAAAAGAATGAACTATGTCCTACCAGAGATTAACTACTTGTTTGAAACACATAGAAGCTTAAACAGCAAATAACTTCTCTTCTTTTCCTGTTTCCTGTA
>JBDRHU010000097.1:0-3419 GCA_043816565.1 Patescibacteria group bacterium | reverse complement strand
CACCGACAGCTGACTGACCTACTGCTTGGCCGAGTTTGCTGTCAAAGAAGCCCTTGGAACCTGATTGCCATGGAGATGGTTTGATGGCAAAGATGACTTGAGGTATGAGTTCGGGAAGCTTGGGTAAAATTGAGATGACGGCGAAACCAAGGGCGACGGGGACGAGACCACCGCCAACTCCGGCGAGCAGGTTTGCAGCAGTACCCGGGAGATTGTATTTAAACATATTGGGAGCCCAAAGTCCGCTGGTACCGCCGGTTTTTTCGATGATTATATTGGCAAGAACAAGAAATAGAAAAGTTATTGGAAAAACCATAATATTGGCAAAAAGATCAGTAATCCAAGAATTAAAACCAATTTTCATACCTGGGATGGATCCAAGTCCAATCTCAAAAGGGGCGAGAATGATTTTCAGAATGATGTTGACGTAAACTTTTAAGATAGCGAAGAAAAATTTAAGTATACAAATGATAACAATTATGCCGATGATGGCTTGAGCAATAACTATACCTATTCCTCCTCCTGCTGCAATTGTACCAATAATACCTGGTCCTGTTCCGGCTCCGGCAAGCCCTCCAATGAAGGAACCAATGATTAATCCAAGAATCGAAATAATACTTCCAGGAAAAGCATTCCAAATTAAATTAAACATATCGCCAAGACCGGCATTGGATAAACCCTTGAAGGTATATTGTTTAAAAATATTAGCTGGTATGCCGAATAACCAATCGCCGCTGATAAGATTTTGAGAAAGAAGTTTTCCTTGACTGGCAAATAAAACCGATAAACCGACGCCTTGGATCAGATAACTTAAATCTATAAGAAGACCGGCGATGGCATAGGAGAATGTGACGAGTAATAAAGTGGTGATAACTTTTGGGATGGCATTTTGAACAGTTAATATTGTTTGGGGATTTATTTTGAGCCTGAACATGATCATCATGCCTAGAACAATAAAAAATATTGAGGAGAGAAGATAAACAACATTTCTGAAGCTTTTCCAGATGGGAAGGAGAGGTTGAAGACCTTGAAAACCAACACCTTGAGCATAGGCGGGTTTGCCGAGAAGACCGTCTTTGAGCTGGGCTAAATAGAGAACACCGGAAACGGGTTGTTTAAAGGTTTGGGCGACCAGATTATTGGTGGTGCCAACAAGGCCACCGGGGATATAGTTTCCGTTGTTTTGACTAATGTTTTCGAGAATACTGTTTTCAGTGGGGCAGATTCCAAAGAGGGAGTTACAAAATTGAACAGAGGTGGTTTCCATGCTTCTAAAATTCCAAGCTTCCATGCTGACGTTATCGGCAGCTTGATTGACGTCATCGGCAAGAGATGCTTCTTGAGCTAGGTTTTGAGAAACTTTGAAGATGAGGCTTAAGACGATAAGAATGGCAAGAGCTGACTTGAAAAGTTTATAGTTTTGCTTGGACTTGACTGGATTAATTCGATTTAGTTGGTGGAGAGAATTTGATAGCCAAGACATAGAATATTTTAGCATTAATTTTTATTGACAGGCAGTGGGGTTTTGGGATTGGACGCCGAGAACTAGGTTGGCGTAGCCGTCGTAGCCGGTAGGACCATAATGGGTAAGACCAGCTTCAAGACCACCCCAATAACTAATCATACCGGATAAAAGCTGTGTGCCGTATTGAATGTTAAATTCTGGATCAAAAAGTTGATCTGAACTGGGACGAGATGCAAAAATTGAAGGGTCAAATTTACTAAGACATGGTTCTTCCCCGTATTTTTGGGGATCATTGGGCATGACTTGCATAAGGCCGATGGCGCCGCAATTTGAATGTGCGTCCGGATTGCCGCCGCTTTCGATAGAAATAAGGGCGGCGATAAGAGAGGGATCGAGATTATAAGTTTGGGCAGATTGTCTAATATCGTCACAAAAAGAAAGGACGCCTGGATTGAAATCGGCCGACGGAGAAGAGCCGTCTGATGGTCGGTGACTATCGTATTGAGTAGAGTCTTGGCTGGTAAGATTTTGCCAATTATAAGGGGTAAACATAAGGCCTTGAATTTGTTTTTGGACTTCCAGGCTTTTACCGTAAGCGATTTGATCGGCTGAATCGGGAACAAGCTGACGGCCAGAAACGTCTATGTTTCTACCCAAATATTGTTGAACAGCTGTCAATAACCCGCCCAGATGGTTACCGGAAACCATTTCGGCCTTGGTAAGACTGGCGAGACTTTTTGAGTGACCGCCAGTGGCATTTTCGATAGATGTTTCGATTTTTGTTTGGATGGCGTAGGGAGTCAGATTGTTGTAGAAATTTTGGGAGGAATTGATAAATTCGTAGACCTGAGGAGAAACGTAGAGAATGGTTTCCAGTAGAGATGTTTTTTGGCCTTGACAGACATTGGTGGGACGAAGAACACCTTGGTTGTCCGGTTCATAGGAAATAGAACAATTTTCAATATCGACTTTTCGAGAAAACCAAGAACGGAAACCTTCGAGAGGGTTTAGTGTTTTTAGATCCAGATCTATACGTTCATCATTAGGATTAGCCATGCCCATGGGAGCTTTAGAGTCTATGTTGTGGACACCAGTCTTTTTGATATCGTCATTGCTGTAAGTGATTGTATTGGGAACATCGTCCAGGTTTTCATGGGTTTTGTGAGGAGTGGTCATTTTACCGACATAGCCGATGGTTTGGTTGGCTTTTGTTAGATTGGGAAAGAAAATAACGGTGGATTTGCAGGCATAGCAGAAACCACCTTTAATTTTATTGTAGTTGCCTTTTTCTTGATCTAAAATGCGAGTGCGGATATCCGGGTCAAGACTGCCAAAGTCTGAACTAACGATGGTTTTGGCGGAAAAAAGAGAACCACTGCCACTGTTACATTCTTCCGGTTCTTGCTCTTGACATCGCTCCAGAAAACCTTTAGCGGAAGCATTTTGGGTAAGCATTTGAGCTCGTTGACGGAGACGGGGATAGAAAACTGAAAAGAAGGCACCTTCAAGATCTGGATTTTTGAGCCAGTGGGGAGTACTTGAACAAACAATTGGGTCAATATTGCCAAAACCTTTATCGGAGCATTTGGTTAAAAAGCTACTTAAATTCTTATTGGTGCAAAAAAGAGTACTGATTCTGACGGGAACGGGGCTATTTCCAATACTGGTTTTGGTGCGGTCAACTATGCCTGGGCCTTGATTGGGATTGTTGATGGGTAAATTGTAAACAAATTCATTTTCTGTGTTTGGAGATAGATAACCTAAAACTTCATCAAAAAGTCTTTCCTCGGGATTTTCTTCAAAGTAGGGATTACCTGGGTCGGCTGAGGCGGCCAGTTGACAAAGAATAGTGTCAACTTCGTTATCGCTTAATTCTTTAAATGGAGTTTGACGAGGGGAAACACCGCTTTTTAGGTCAAAAAAATCTCTTTTGGCCGTTTCTCTATCTAATGCA
>JBDRHU010000096.1:0-4179 GCA_043816565.1 Patescibacteria group bacterium | reverse complement strand
TTGTTTGTTTCTTGTAATTTGATCATTGTAATTTGTTTGTTTCTTGTAATTTGATCATTGTAATTTGTTTGTTTCTTGTAATTTGATCATTGTAATTTGTTTGTTTCTTGTAATTTGTGATTTGTAATTTATATTTAGAGTACTAAAACCAAATAGGCTAAAAATAACCCAGAAAACATAATCGCAATTGTTAGTAGTAAATTAAAGATAATCCCCAGGGCAATCGTTTTGGAGGCCAATGGGTTTCGACCCAGGGCTTCAATGCCGGTTTTGCCGAAACGGCCAAAGTACCAAAAGCTACCGCCAAAGGCAACAGCGGTGACAACGACCGCCAGCAGATAGCGCAGTGAGGTTAGGGGGCTCAAAAAGGGAGAAGAAGCCGCCGACTTGATGTTTTTAAACAGATTGACCCCTCGTCCAGAACCGGTAACAGCGGTGTTGTATTTGGGATTAACGGCTACCAGGATTAAACCAATCACCTGAGGATTATTTTCTTGGTACTCTTCCAGGGCGGTTCCCAAAATGTAGCCGTCACCGTCTCCTCTTTGGCCAACCCCCCTAATTGGAGAAGAGGTAATTGAATCACCTTTAGAAATTTTACCGTTGATGACGCTGACCTGGACGTAAACTTTGCCAGTGCTGATAACCGGATATGAGCCACTGGCGCTGGCCTCAAAAGAAACGGCTGGTTTTTCGGCTACCACTCCATAGATAGTCGGATCGTAAGCCGAAGAAGACAAAACATAACTACCGGAAAGAGAAGAGACAATTGCCCCATCTTTGATGCCATCGCCGTTGATGGAAACTGATGAAGCGATTCCCGAAGAGACTTGTTCGGCCAAGACCGGAGTAGGGAAATACCAAAAGCAAAAGCCAAAAATAGCAAAAATCGTAGGGGCGTATCGCGATACGCCCGTTTTCCATTGTTTTTTAATCATTGTGATTTTTTGTTTTTTTAATCGACGAATTTCGCACTTTTGATTACGCCCATCGTCATTCTGAGCACTTTACGCTCGTTTCACTCGCTAGATCCTTCGGCTTTGCCTCAGGATGACGTTTGGCTTGTGCAATCCAAAACCAGTATATGTTCCTGCCAAAACCGTTGTCAATGATGACAAAGTTGTCCAAACTTGGACACTGAACCTATTGACAGACCCTTTTTAATATGTCTCAATTAACTAATGCCAAATATTGACGAGTCGCTTTTAACTATTAAACAAGCAGCCGATCGGCTGGGGGTAACCACCAAAACTCTTCGGCGTTGGGAGAAAAAGGGTTTAATCGTTCCCCAAAGAACAGTTGGTAACCAGAGACGCTATACCCTGTCAGAACTGAAAAACTTACAGAGCCCCCCAGAAGTTTCACCACCGGTTTTAACGCCGTCAGTATCAGCATTGACTTCGGCTTCGATGTTGACAGTTTCCAAAAACAAACTTAAGTGGTTATTGCGCTTTTTTAGCTTTTCCTTTGGTTTGGGGATGGGCTTGGTGTTGCTGGCTTCTCAGTCGGGGCAACCGCTGTTAACCAAAGAGGCAGTTATGGATCTTATTGGTCAGGGTCAACAGTCAATAGTATTAGCCCCCGAGGCCAGTTCCGATTCTGGTTTTGTCAGATCAACGGTTTTGGGAGAACAGACCGGAGAGAACGACTTTGTTTTTAATGTCAATGTGCCGGCCAACTTTTCTGACGAAGTCACTTTTTTTGACAAAGCTACTTTCGTCAACGACTTGGAACTGCAGGGGAAAATTATTGCTCCCAATGTTTTGTATTCAGTCACCGCCGGAACTGGCATTGGTGTTGGCAGTGGCCAATCGCCAACGATTACCAACACCGGAGTCACTTCTTTGGGGGGATCAACCGGGGCCTTGGCCTTGACTGCCGGTTCAGGGATTAGTGTTTCTGGCTTGACGATCACCAACGATGGCATTACTTCGCTAACTGCCGGTGGTGGGATTACTGTTTCCGGGTCAACTATTACTAATAGTGATTTGGGTTCTTCACAATTAATATTTAAAACTTTTGCGGTTTCGGGCCAAACTAGCGTTGTGGCCGACAGCAATACTGACACTTTCACCTTTGTGGCCGGTAATGGTATTAGCTTAACCACTGATGCCACTGGTGACAAGTTGACCATCGTCGGCAATGATCCCGGTTGGACTGACGATGGCACCGTTATTAGGTTGTCAACCCTAACCGACAATGTCGGTATTGGTAATAGTTCACCCTTGGCCAAACTGGATGTTACCGGTGATATTTTTGGCAGTGGGATAATTAATATTGGTGGCCTGACCGGCAAGGCCTACAATGCTTTTGCGACTGCTTTGCAACTTCCGGCTCAAGCGGCGATTTCTTCGGCCAATGATTTGTATCTGGGAGGGGATCTGGAGATTGCCGGCACCATCTATGGAACCCTAAATGGGGGAGTCAACGCTGGTTTTGCTGAGGGAGCAGTGACCTTTACTGATTCTTCCGGTAACCTGTCGGCCGATTCGACTAACTTTAATTTCAATGACAGCACCAACACTTTGTCACTGGCCAATTTAACTATTACTAGCTATGTCTCTTCCGACTTGGTGCCGACTACCGGATCACAGTATGATTTGGGCAGTTCGGCTCGACGTTGGAACGCGGTTTACGCCGACACTTTGAGCGCTACCACTCTGTCGGTGACCAATACTGATATCTCTGGCACTATTTCTCAAGATTTTTTGATCAACTCTGATAATGTTTCGGCTGATATTGAAGATTCTACCTTGTCTTTCGAAAGAGGAACATCGGCAACCAATGCCCAATTTAAGTGGGACTCAACTAACAAATACATTTCCAGTAACGCTCCTTTTGTGGTTTCGCCCGATGTTAGCATTACCCCATCGGGAACATCGGCTTTAATTGTCAATCAAACCCAAGCCCAGGATATTTTTACTGCCAGTGCTAGCGGCACTCCCAGATTTGTGATTACTAACTCGGGCAATACCGGCATTGGTACCACTGCCCCAGGGGCCAAATTGGATGTTTTGGGTACCGCCACCCAGCTGAAACTGGCATATGACAGCGCCAACTATCAGACTTTTGCGGTTCAAGCAGACGGAGCTTTGTTTTTGAATCAAGATGGCTCAACTAATCAATTTACTTTTAAGGCTGGTAACTTGGGGATTGGCACTACCAGTCCTAGTTCTTTGTTACAATTGGCCTCAACTTCAACCTCGACGGCGTTTACCGGATTTAATTTAGATTGGTCACCAGGCAGTTCAACCATCTCAACAGGGGATTTATTTAGTCTAAATATTGGGCAGTATGGCATTGCCAATAGTTTGTTTAACATTAAAAACAATGGTTCATCGATTTTTAGTGTTTCCCAGAGTTTGATTACCTCAGCCATTCCTCATGCTTTTACTGCCAGCGGAGATGTGGCGGTTGCTTACGATTTACTATTCACCAATCAAATGGCTAGCAATATCAAAAGCGACGGGCCGTTGACGATTGAGTCGGGAGAAGTTTTTGAAAGTAATGATCTAACTTTAAAAACTTATAATGCCGGTAATATAGTTTTAAACCCCAATTCTGGTAATCTCTGGGCTGATGGCACCTATGTTGGTATTGGTTCCACTGCTCCCTCAGCCAAACTTTACATTGGACTTGGTTCAACGGCGGTAGTCGGCCAAAAAATTGTTCTGGCTTCCGGCGCCACCGCCAATGCTTTTGAGATCAATTCCAGCACCGGTGTTGGTGGTGACAAGTTTCTGGTGACCGCTGGAGGAAATGTGGGTATTGGCACCACCAGCCCCGCCTCACTTTTGGATGTCGCCGGCACTGCTTGGTTAAGAGGAGTCGCCGGCGGAACATCAGGCCTTTTTGTCAACTCCAGCGGAAATGTGGGCGTGGGGACGACAAGTCCAGGGTACAATTTAGATGTTACAGGTTCAGGGAGGTTCACTTCTGCTTTATTGTCTACTGGAGGCAACGGTGTTCAATTCTATGCTGGAGGTGTTTACGCTGGCACCAATGTTTTAGGGGCTGGGGGATGGATAGGTTATAGTACTAGCGAAACACGCCTTTGGTCAGGAACGGGACTTTCTCTTGTATTTGGAATAGCTGGGAGTGAAAAAGTCAGAATAGATACTAGTGGCAACGTCGGCATCGGGACGACAAGTCCAGGGTACAATTTAGATGTTACAGGTT
>JBDRHU010000095.1:0-2705 GCA_043816565.1 Patescibacteria group bacterium | reverse complement strand
TTCTGTCTTTCCTGGCCCTGGTTAGACGGCCCTTTCTAATCAAACCGTCTCCATGCTCGTCCAAAATCATCTCCGCCGTAAGTGTTCCTTCAGAAACCCCCTCTGCTATCTGTAAAGCTAGTGCCAGTTCTGCCGCCGCATGGGTCTCTGCAACCCGCCGATGCTCTCCAACCTTTTCAGCTGCCCCTTCTAACGCCTTGAGCCTAAACTCGGCCTTTTCATGAGGCACCTTTTTCCCAAACTCCTCTCTTACCGTACCAATCCTTGAAACAGATTTACCCTTGATTCTGGCAGCTTTCTTTTTGGCTTCGGCCTGTCTCTTCCTCTCTCCAGCAGCCTTCGCTTCATCTTCAAGTCGTTTGTCAACTGCCCCTACCTCACCTTGATACTGTTCACGTGATTCATCCTGAACAATCGGGCTAACCCCCTCAAGTTGCCTAACCGCCCTTCTTCTAGTTTTCTTTAGCTTTTTCTCCCTTTTCCCCTCAACTTTGGCCTCTCTACTAGCCTCCTTGGCTTCAGCACCAGCAGCACCTTTTATCCTCCCAACCTCCGCAAGCTTGTCCCGAGTCTGTGGCTCTAAACCATCTACGATTTCCTGTGTCTGCTCCACCAAAAGATCCATAGAATCAAGCATTGGGTCTAATATTGTCCAGCTTTCTACTTGTGTTTTGGCGGCTTCTCTGGCTGCCTCAATAGCATCAGGGGAAACCACCTCTAAAACTTTTCTCGATGGTGATTCTCTATCAACAGGGATATTGGCGTTTTGTTCTGTCATGTTTATCTCCTAAAAGTCTAAAAATAAATAACAAAGATCGTGATTACAAAATCAGTTTAGAGATTGTTTTTCCCTTTGTCAATAACTAAATCTGGCAATAGTTGAGAGGATCTTGTCAGCCTACGATCGGCCTCTTTTCCCACGCCAAATAACCAACTTGACAATTTTTAGTGAAACCTCTCTGGTCAAGAACTCGTTATAATCTCCACTGCCCGAGAGGTCCCAATCCTGTCAGCCCCAGCTTCGATGTATTCTCTTACCTGCTTGGCAGTTTTTATTCCCCCAGCGGCCTTGATCCTAATCTTGTTTTGGATGACTGATTCAATTGTTTTGACATATTCAACCTTGGCATCCCGATTACCAAAACCAGAAGTAGTCTTGACAAAGTCGGCTCCGGACTGAAGAACATACTCAGAAGCTCTTTTAATCTCTTGTTCGGTTAACAAACAAGCCTCAATAATAAACTTGACAACTGTTTTTGGATTTTGGTTTTTAACCGCCCTGGTAATTTTAATCAGTTCTCCCAGGTAATTATCATCTCGGCTCTCTTTCAACCAACCAACATTAGCAGACACATCCAGCTCGTCAGCCCCGTCTTTTTGGCAATCCAAACAGGCATTAATCTTGGATTCGGTTGTGTCCTGCCCCAGTGGATACGAAACCACTGTTCCTACCTTGCCATCATTCCCCAAAACACCTCTGGCAAAAGCTACCCAGCAAGGATTGACAAAAGCCGAATTAAAACCATATTCTTTAACTTCCTGGCAAACTTTCCTAATATCAGCTTCAGTTGAAGAAGCGTTGTGATTAGCGTTGTCTAAATACTTGGCCAGGTCCATCATTATTCAAATATACCACTGAACAACTAATTTAAAAACCTTGATCTTGGTTAATCATCACTCGACTTCACCTTCTGCATTAAAGCATAATCGTAGTACGGAGCCTGTCTAATTGCTTCGGCCAAAATCTCTACTTCTGTAGAATTACCAATCTCGCCATCTCTCAACTTTTGTAGCCAATAATCATACCAGACCCGAGAATAATCTTGACTATCAGCGGGACTCTCAATATTAGTCTCTTGCTGGAACTTTCTGGCCAAACCTACCCAGGCTTCTTTAAAACTTTTTTTAAATACACCATCTCCTTCTAACCAACGACCAGTCAACCCACCTCTAGTCAAAATGTAATTAGTCAACGGTCGAATTGTCCGCTTATTCCCTCCAACAAAAGGGTGGGTTAAAAAAACCATCAGCGACACTTCCGCTGCTAGTTTAAAATACTCTGGACTGGCCCTGTCCAACAACTTAATTCGACAATCAAACATTGCTTCTAGTTGGGATAAAAAATCAGCGATGGGCTTCCCAACCGGTGGATAATAAACCAGGGCGTTCTCGGCACTGGCAATCGTCAATTGAGTTGGAATCTCTGTCCTCAACACACCGGACAAATAGCCACACTCTTTAGCAAAACGAGGACCTTCCCACGTGGCGATTGTCCTTTGCCAATTGACATCACCCAAGGCCCTGTTGTGAATTTTCGATAAGGTATCAACTAAACCAGTCTCGCGAGCACAACTCAAAGCCTCCCTAAAAGAAGTAAGATAGGAGGTCTCCACTCTGTCGAGTTGAAGCAAATCAACCTTTGGTAAATCATCGTCATCGAAAACGATATCGGCCAAGTCCTCTCCCTTGTCACCAGCAAAAACAATCCTTGAGGGCAGTTGAGATTCAACAGCTTGTTCGTCCATTTTTTTTAATTTTACCAAAGAGAAACCTTGTGTTAATCAGTGTTAACTCGTTAACAACCTCCACTGACTCTCCCCAGAGTTCACCCACCTTTTTGGCAACCAGTGGCAAATAGGCCGGGGTACAAGTTTTGCCCCGGTGCGGTTCTGGGGTTAAAAAAGGGGCATCGGTTTCTAAAAGCA
>JBDRHU010000094.1:0-8769 GCA_043816565.1 Patescibacteria group bacterium | reverse complement strand
CCAACCAAAAATCCCTGGAATCTGGCATACACCCCCGGTGGTTCTTGTGGTGGATCCGGAGCCACTTTAGCAACCAACCTGACAACTTTTGAAATTGGAGGCGATACTGGCGGTTCAGTCAGATGTCCGGCCGCCTTTTGTTCCGTTATCGGATTAAAGGTAACTTATGGCCTAGTCTCTCGTTACGGCTCAATTGCCTTTGCCTCTTCGCTAGACACCGTCAGCCCAATGACCAGATCGGCCGAAGATTGTGCTTTGGTCTTGGAAACCATCGCCGGCAATGATCCTCTCGACGCTACCAGTACCCAAAGAAAAATTCCTCGGTATTCACAAACATTAAATGAAAGTCTTAAGGGAATAAGGCTTGGAATTCCCGAGGAATGTTTTGCCGAGGGTGTTGACCAAGACGTCAAAAACCGAGTTGCTCAAGCAATTGAATCACTCAAAAAACTGGGGGTTAAAACGGTAGCGATAGAATTACCGAACCTCAAGTATAGTATTGCCACTTATTATCTGATTAACACCAGCGAAACCAGTTCTAACCTTGGCCGCTATGACGCTGTCAGGTATGGCAATCCAAGGGCTGACTTTGGAGCTGAGGCCAAAAGAAGAATTATGCTGGGAACCTTTACTCTGTCGGCCGGCTATTATGATGCCTACTACCGTAAGGCTACTAAGGTCAGAACTCTAATCCGACAGGATTTCCAAGAGGCTTTTAAAAAGGTCGATCTCATCGCTACCCCGGCCATGGCAAGTCCTCCATTTAAGTTGGGCGAGAAAAACAATGACCCTCTGCAAATGTATCTGACTGATATTTTCACTGCCCCTGCCAGTCTGGCTGGCATTCCCGCCATTGCTTTCCCTTGTGGTTTTAACAGAGAAAAACTACCCATCGGAATTCAAATCATCGGCCCGGCTTTTTCTGAAGCCAAGCTTTTAAGCGTTGCTCATCAGTTTGAAATCAAAACAGGAGGCTTCCCATCAGTAACGACCTGGGGTGAAAGTAATGACTGAAAAAACAAAACTACTTAAAAACAAGCAATTGTTTGCCAACAAGAATTTTTTGAAACTCTGGTCATCCCAGTTGGCTTCTCAATTGGTTATTTTTACAATCACTTTTGTTTTCATCAATAAAATCTTTGAACTGACTGGATCAACCATTGCCGTTTCTCTAATCTGGATTTTTAGTGTCTTGCCGGCCCTACTGATTGCCCCTTTCAGTAGTTTCTTTGTTGATCTTTGGCAGAAAAAAAAGATCCTAACTTTAAGCAATTTAGTTCAGGCCCTGATCATCATCAGCTATCTATTGATTCAGTCTCACTCCTATCACCTGATTTACCTATTGGTTTTCCTTTATTCACTGGTTAATCAGTTTTACCTACCAGCCGAATCAGCTAGTATTCCCTGGTTGGTAGACAAAAAATCATATCCGGCGGCTAATTCCTTGTTTTTGCTAACCGGTCAGTTTTCGTTTGTGGCCAGTTTTGGCCTGGGAAGTTTATTTATAAAATTAGCTGGAGAAAACTCGGTAATTGTCTTTGGAGCCCTGGTATTAGTTCTATCAAGTCTAGCAACTGCCATGTTGCCAAAAGAACCCAAAAACCAAAATCTAATCGTCGAGCAAAAAAGTCTATTTTTGGATAATCTGCGAGCCGGTTGGGATTTTATTCTCAAGAAAAAACGATTAGTCGCTCTGGCTTTGGTACTGATGGTTTTGTTCCAAACTCTAGCGATCACTATTAGTCTAATACTGCCGGTTTTTTCAGTTAGGATACTAAGCATGAAGTTTGCCGATGTGGCTCCGATCCTGGTGGCCTGTTTAGGGTTGGGAATCGTCACTGGTGCTTATCTTTTTGGCAAGCAGGCCAAAAGCTATCGCAAGAAAAGCTGGATTAGTGGGGGGTTGTTGGTTTTAGGATTGTGTCTTGGCCTGGTCGGCCTGATCGGCAAGTTAAACATTGTTAACAAGCTCTTACTGGTAGCGCCAATCCTGTTTGTTGGCAGTTTGGCGGCGGCTTTCATCATTATTCCGGCCCAAACCTTTGTCCAAGAAACTGTTCCTCAACAGCTCCGAGGTCGGATCTTTGGAATCCTAAACGCCTTAATTGGATTAGGAACCATTACCCCAACTCTGTTGGTAGCTGGTCTGGTAGACTTGATCGGCGTAATTAAATTCATTTCCAGCATGGGAATTGGCTTAGTTTTATTATCATTTTATCTTTTCAAAAAAAGTGACCAAATCATCCTGGCAACCAGTCATCGGAATTGAAGTTCATATCGAACTGAAAACCAAAAGCAAAATGTTTTGTGCTTGCCGCAACCAACCCTTTGGTGGCCAAGCCAATACTTTTGTTTGCCCGGTCTGCCTAGGTTTGCCCGGGGCCTTGCCGGTACCCAATCAAAAAGCGATTGAGCAAACGATCGTCATTGGGCTGGCCTTGGGCTGTCAAATTAACTCGCCCTTTTGGTTTGACCGAAAAAACTATTTTTACCCGGATCTGCCCAAGGGCTATCAAATCAGCCAACACTTTGCCCCGATCGGAATAAGTGGCCAACTGCCAATTTTGATTGATGGTCAGCAAAAGGGAATCGGCATTTCTGACATTCACTTGGAAGAAGATACCGCCAAGTTGCTTCACCAAACTAATGAAACCTGGATCGACTTTAACCGCAGTGGCGTTCCATTAGTCGAAATTGTTTCCAAGCCCGAAATCCACTCGTCCGAAGAAGCCAAAATTTACTTAAAAAGAATCCGCCAACTAGTCCGCTACTTAGGATTCTCTGACTGTGACATGGAAAAGGGTTCAATGCGCCTGGAAGCCAATATTTCTCTAACCGACAAGCCTGGAGTAATCCCTGACTATCGAGTTGAAGTTAAAAACCTTAACTCGTTTCGCTTCGTCCAAAAAGCAATTGAATATGAGCTTGTTCGTCAAAAAGAAATTCTAGAAAATGGCCAAACCCCGAAACAAGAAACCAGAGGTTTTGATCTTGACCGAGGAATTACCTTCCCGCAAAGGTCCAAAGAGGTCGCCAAAGACTATCGTTACTTTCCTGAACCAGATATTCCGCCTTTCGAGTATTCAAACCCAACCATTAAAAAGTTTGGTAAAAGCATTAGCCATCTTCCTTGGAAAAGTGAACAAACACTGATTAGTTCTGGAGTTGATTGGCAAAAAGCCCAACTGGTTTGTCAAAAGAAAAAAAGTGCCCAACTGATCAACCAAGCAATTGAAAGGGGTAGTAAACTGCCAGTTTCAGTCAAACAACTAGTCAATTATTTGATCAACAAAAAACCATCAAGCAAAACCGATCTTGATCAATTGATTGATCTGGTTGTCAAAGATCAAAATCGATTTGACCTTGACCCAAAAAAATTAGCATCAGTCGTTGGGGAAGTAATCACACAAAATCCCAAAGCAGTCGCCGACTATCGTCAAGGCAAAACCCAGGTTATTGGTTTTTTAATTGGCCAAGTGCAAAAGAAAACTGGCGGCCGGGCTCACCCCGACCAAACTAGGCAAACCTTGGTCAAGTTAATCACCTAACCATGGCAAAAAAGAATCAATTTGTTCATCTCCATCTTCACACCGAGTATTCCCTTCTGGATGGGCTAACTAAAATCAAACCGCTGGTCAAAACGGTCAAACAAATGGGGATGAATTCGGTGGCTATCACCGACCATGGAGCCATGTACGGAGCGGTTGAGTTTTACAAGGCTTGTAAAAAAGAGGAAATTAAACCGGTCATCGGTTGCGAGGTCTATTACACCCCCGGCAGTCGCCATGACCGCAGTCCGGCCGGTCGTCGTCACCACCACCTGATTCTGCTAGCCAAAGACAAACAAGGCTATCAAAACCTGATGAAGCTGGTTTCCTTGTCACACCTGGAAGGCTTTTACTACAAACCCAGAATTGACTGGGAGATTTTAGAAAAATACCATCAAGGGCTAATCTGTAGCAGTGCCTGCATCGAGGGAGAAATCCCTCAACTAGTTTTGGAAGGAGACTACAAAAAAGCCAAGCAAAGAGCTCAAGAATACCAACAACTTTTCGGCCAAGACTACTACCTAGAAATCCAAAAACACCCGGGATTAGACAAGCAAGACCGAGCCAACAAAGGAGTAGTTAAAATCAGTCGGGAACTGGGTATCCCACTGGTGGCTACCAACGATTCCCACTACCTAGAGAAAAAAGATGCCTTTGCCCAAGACGTTCTGTTGATGATCAATACTCAAACGACCGTTAAAAGCCCCAAGCGACTATCGATGATGGATATTCCTGACTATTACGTCAAAAGTCCCAAGGAGATGACCGACCAGTTTGCTGAATTTCCTGACGCCATCGCTAACACCCAAAAAATCGCTGACGCTTGCCGGTTAGAAATTGAGATTGGCAAATGGTATTTCCCTAATTTTGAACTAGCTAAAAAAGAGACTCCGGAAAGCTTGTTAAGGGAAAAAACCATTCAGTCGGCCAAGGAACATTATGGCCAGAAGTTGAGCAAAGAAGTTCAGGACCGACTTGACTATGAGCTAGAAATTATTTGTGACAAGGGCTACGCCACTTACTTTTTGATTATGGAAGACTTCATTACTTGGACCAAAGAAAACGACACCATCACCAATACCCGAGGATCAGCCGCCGGCTCACTGGTATCCTTTGTTCTTGTGATTACCTCAGTTGATCCGCTGATCTATGGGCTACCATTTGAAAGGTTTCTCAACACCAAAAGACCATCACCGCCAGACATTGATCTAGACGTGGCTGATAACAAAAGACAAAATATGCTCTACCACATTGTCGATCAGTATGGCAAAGACTCGGTCGCTCAAATCTGTACTTTCGGAAGAATGCTGGCCAGAGGATCAGTCAGAGATACGGCCCGGGTTCTCGGCTACGAATATTCAGTTGGTGATCGAATCTCAAAACTAATCCCAATGGGATCGCAGGGCTTCCCGATGACCATTAGCAAAGCGTTAAAAATCAGCTCCGAACTGAAGTCTCTTTACGAAACCGATGCTGATGCCAAAAAAGTCATTGACTCAGCTCAGCAAGTTGAGGGTTGTGCCCGCCATATTAGTGTTCATGCTTGCGCTTTGGTAATTTCGCCAACCACCATCAACAACTTTAGTCCAACTCAAAAAGAAAGCGGAGGAGACAAAATCATCACCCAGTACGAAATGCACGCCATTGAGGATGTTGGCCTAATCAAGCTGGACATCCTGGGAATTCGCAACTTGTCAATCCTCGGCGACGCTGTTGTCAATGTCAGAAAGACCAGGGAAGTAGAGGTTGACATGAGAAAAATTCCACTAGACGACAAAAAAACTTTTAAAATGATTTCCAGTGGTCGAACGATGGGGGTCTTCCAACTCGGGGGGGACGGCATGACCAAATGGATTAAAGAGCTTCAACCAAATCGAGTTGAAGACCTAATGGCAATGGTCGCCCTCTATCGTCCCGGCCCAATGGCAATCATTCCCGAATACATTGCCAGGAAAAAAGATCCCAAAAAAATTGATTACCCTGATCCGAGAATGAAAGATTTTTTAGACAAGTCATATGGCCTGCTGGTTTACCAAGACGACTGTCTTTACACCGCCATCCATCTGGCCGGCTACGACTGGGTTGAGGCCGATAAATTTCGCAAGGCGATTGGTAAAAAAATCCCGGCCGAAATGGAAGAACAAAGGACAAAGTTTATTGATGGTTGTGTCAAAAATGGTTTAAACAAAAAACAGGCCCAAGACCTGTTTGCCCTAATCGAACCTTTTGTTGGCTATGGCTTTAACAAGGCCCATGCCGCCTCCTATGGAATGCTTTCATACCAAACTGGCTATATGAAAGCTAACTACCCGGTTGAGTATATGTGCGCCTTACTAACCGCCGAATCCGAAGACTTGGACAAAGTCGCCGCCGGCATTGAAGAATGTCGCAAACTAGACATTATTGTCAGTCCGCCGGACATCAATCAATCGGAAAGTGGCTTCACCATTGTTAAAAACTCAGACTCCAAGGATGGTCTGGCAATCCGCTTTGGCCTGAACGCCATCAAAAACGTCGGCCAAGCGGCGATTGAGGAAATCTTATCAGTCCGCCAAGATGGAGGAGACTTCGGTTCTTTAACCGACTTTTGTCTGCGGGTCAGTGGCCGCAAGGCCAACAAGAAAACAATTGAGAGCCTGATTAAAGCCGGTGCTATGGACGAGTTTGGCAATCGCAATGCTCTGCTTTCCAGTCTGGAGCGAATTCGGCAAAAGACTGAAAAAAGACAAAAAGAAAACAATGATGGCCAGACCGGTCTGTTTGCCGACCAAGAGGATATTAAAAGCAACGTTGATGTCCTGGACGAAATTGAAGAATTCCCCAAAGACAAACTTTTAATGCTAGAAAAAGAATTGCTTGGCCTTTACCTGACCGAAAACCCAATCAAAGACAAACTCCAAAAAGTCACCCACCTGTGCAGTCATCAGATTTGTCAGATTGAAGAGCTAGGAAGCGGAAAAGTGAGAGTCGCCGGAGTAATCTCTAGTCTTAGAATTATCACTACCAGAAAGGGAAACCGAGAGATGGCTTTTGCTTCAATCAAAGATGAAACCGGTCAAATCGAGCTGGTGGTTTTTCCCGACCACTTTGAAAAAGCCAAAAACTTTTTGGAAACCGACCAAGTGATTGTCACTGAAGCCAAGATCGACCACCGAGAAGACCGCTTCTCCCTGATTGTTGAACAAATTACTAGTGCTGAAAACGAAGTTGCCATTGCTAGTCTCAATCAGGCCGATTTTACCATTGAAATTCCACCCAGAACCGGTGGACAGATCTTAATTAAAATTAACACCCTGTTGAAAGATAATCCGGGTGATCAGTTTGGGATTATTCGTTTTGCCAACGGCAAAGAAGTTAAATTAAGCTTTGGGGTCAGTTGGACTCCAAGCCTGGAAATTGCAATTGCTAAGCTACTTTGATAGAATGCCAATCTAGTAATGGCTATTAAAGCAAATTGGAACCAAAAAGTTGATTTCGGAATTGGAGACACCGTCAAGATTCTCTACACCATCAAGGACGAAGGGAAAAAAGACCGGGTTCAACCCTTTGAAGGGGTAGTGATTGCCATCAGAGGCGGTGGTGCTAGTCGTACCTTCACTCTCAGAAAAATCGCCGTTGATAAAATCGGGGTTGAAAGAATCTTCCCGCTGAACAGTCCCTGGATTCAAGATCTGAAGGTCACCAAAAAACCAAAGAACAAAATCACCAGAGCCAAACTCTACTTCTTGAGAAACAAACCCAAAAAAGGCAAAAAGAGGATTTTGTAAAAAACTTTTTATTTTTCTGTACCCCCAAGGAGAATCGAACTCCTGTTCCCACCTTGAAAGGGTGGTGTCCTGGCCGCTAGACGATGGGGGCAAAGTATTCCCACTAAGTAAATATTTACCCCTTCGGTGTCCTGGCCGCTACCCTGAACCAGAATAAATACGGTTCATGGCCGTGTACCGAGCTATGCTCTGGTACGCGGGACGATGGGGGCAAAGTATTTCTTCAACATTAATTTTAAAGTTCTTTTTCCCTTTGTCGTTTTCAAATATTTTTCTCTCCTTTGGGCATCTTCTTTACTCACAAAGGCTTCGTAAAAAATAAGTTCACAGTTCCCCAGCCTCTTAGTGCTGTGAACCTGCCCACTTTTGTGTTGCTCCAACCTTCTTTTCAAGTTGCCGGTAAAACCTACATACAGCTTTTCGGCCTTCCTGCATCTAAGTACATAAGTATACCAAAACATCTTTTTTAAAACCCTGGCCGCTACCATGAACCAGAATAAATACGGTTCATGGCCGTGTACCGAGCTATGCTCTGGTACGCGGGACGATGGGGGCATTTTAAGCCCTTGTGGCCTGCGCTCTGATTATACTATATAGCCAACTTGATTCGAAATGCCAGTTTTGAATGATAAACAATGGTGGCTATGCAGCAAGTTCAAAACGAAACAAAAATCAGAAATGCGACATTTTGTTTTGAACTTGCTATAATGAAGAACGAATGAGAATTCTGGGAATTGATCCGGGAACAGCGACTACCGGTTGCGGAGTGATAGAGAGCAGTAACGGCAAAGACTTTAAGGTCATCAAGTTCTGCTGGATTTCAACTGACAAGAAAGTGGCCGCCAATGATCGGCTTAAAAGTATTCACAAGCAAATGGGGGACCTGATTAAAGAAACCTCTCCTGATATTGTCGCCATTGAAAAACTATTCTTTTTCAATAACGCCAAGACTGCCATGGGGGTTAGCGAAGCCATCGGAGTTTTGAAACTAGCCGCTACCCAAAAAGGTTTGGAGGTCATTGATTACGCTCCGGCCCGAATCAAGTCGATTGTCGCCGGCAATGGTCGGGCCAAAAAGGATGAAATGAAAAAAGCAGTTAGAAAACTATTAGGAGTGCGCTCGCCAAACAAGAAGAAAACTCATTTTGATGATGTGGCTGACGCCCTGGGAATCGCCGTTTGCCATGCTAAACTTTGTCTGGCAAAGGAGGTGAAAACAAAAAAATAATGGCTGATTTGCTAATTGGTAAAATTACCCACTTTTTCGGTAATATTATGGTTGCTGTTTTAGACGTTGAGGATGGATCCTTAAATGTCGGCGACACCATAAAGATCGTTGGCCACGGAGAGGAGTTCCAACAAGCGGTTGACTCGATGCAAGTGGAACACGAAAGTATCCAAACCGCCGAAAAGGGGATGAGTGTCGGTTTAAAAGTAACCGGCAAGGTTAATAA
>JBDRHU010000093.1:0-2285 GCA_043816565.1 Patescibacteria group bacterium | reverse complement strand
TTTTGGTTGAGGTTTGATAACGAAGCGTTTGCGGTTCCGACAGTTGTCGCTGACGGTGCGTAGTCAAAGTTAGTGTTCGGATGGCGTACATAGTCAGCGATTTTCTCTACTTCAGACGAGCTGTTCAAGGGTTGTAATTGTTGACAGAGCCCTGATCGATTCTTGTCAAGGTATTCGCAATACATTGGTTGGATAATTGTGGCACCGCCTATACCGCCCACAACTATAAATTGCCAAAGATATGATTTTTTAATCATTTGGCAGGCCCGCTCGGATTCGAACCAAGAATGTTCGTTTTGGAGACGAAAGTGATGCCATTTCACCACGGGCCTAATTAGTCTTTAGTATACCCAGAAAAGTTTTTTTTCTCAACCTTAACGGGGGGTTAACGGGAAACCTGGACAAATGGCAACAGGTCTTCTTTTTTGAGAAGCCTTGACTCTGTGCAGTTAGCAATCATTGCCAGGCTTGGTTGGTGGGAGAAGCCGACATATTCAATGGTTTTGCCTTTTTCTTTCGCTTTTCTAACTGCCGGCAAAAGATCAGTGTCTGAAGACACCAAAATGAAATGATCGCAAAGATTCTCATAGGTGGCAACATAAATGTCACCAGCAACGTTGACGTCAACGCCTTTTTCGCGATACTTACCGTCGGTTTTAAGGAGATAGCCTAGAGAGTATTGAAAACCATGTTTTTTAAGATGGAAAAATAATTTTTGCTGGTCAGCATGCATTTTATTAGCTTTTTTGGTTCCATCGGCTCTTACTGCACCGATGTGATAGGTGGACCTAATTATTTTGTTTTTTCCGGCTAACGCTTTCGCAAAACCAGAAAAGTTAAACTCAAGCAAGTTGTGAAGCTCTAAATTTTTAAGCTTGAAGTAAAAATTGCTACCGTCGATGAGGACGAGACAACGCCTTTGGTTCACCGTTTAAGTATATATTATTTGCCAAAAAAAATCCTGCAAACAGCTTGCGCCCTTGCAGGAGATTTTAGTAAAAACATTCTATCGCGACAGGTTTGTTTTGTCAATGGCGACGAATTATGAAGGGCGGTGTAAAATATGGCATGTCTTTTAAGGTTTTAGTTAGTGATAGTCAATCCCGGGCCAGAACAGGGATTATCAAAACCGCTCATGGCGATGTCAAGACTCCTTGCTTCATTCCTGATGCTACTTATGGGGCGGTCAAACACTTGTCTTCTGAAGAACTTCAGTCTTTGGGCTTACAAATGCTTTTGGGCAATATCTATCATCTGGGAATTCGTCCTGGGACTAAGTTAATTAAAAAAATGGGTGGGCTAAGAAAGTTCATGAATTGGCCGGGGCCAATTTTAACTGATAGTGGTGGTTGGCAGGTGTTTTCCTTGGTGGTTAAAAATGGCATGGGGCGGGTTTTAGAACATGGCATTGAGTTTCAAGACCATTTAAGCGGAGCCAAGCATTTGTTGACCCCGGACCGGTCGATTCAAATGCAACTTGATGTTGACTCGGACATTGTCATGGTTTTGGACTATCCGGTTTTACCGGGTACCGCTGAGGGGGCTAACCGGTATTCGGTTACCTTGACTACTCGTTGGGCCAAGGAAAGCAATCAATACTTTTTAAAACAAAAAGAAAGTAAAGATAAAATGTTAATGGTAATTATTCAGGGGGCCAACAGCAAGCAATTAAGACAAAGGAGCTTTGAGGAGTTGGAAGAGGCGGGGCCTTTTGCTGGCTATGGTTTTGGTGGCCCGCCGGAGGACAAAGAGGTTTTGGAGTTTACCGCCAGGCTGATTCCCGATGATCGGCTTCGGTACCTAATGGGTAGTGGCACTCCAAGCGAGATTGTTAAAGCAGTAGCCATGGGTTGGGACTTGTTTGATTGTGTGGTGCCAACCAGAAATGCCAGACATGGCTTGGCCTACACTTTTAAAGGAGAAGTCAGGGTTTTGCAAAGTCAATATCAGACCGATTCCGGGCCGATAGAAAAGGGTTGCCCCTGTTTGGCTTGTCAAAATTATTCCCGTTCATATATTCGACACCTTTTGAAGGTTAAAGAACCATTAGGCCAAAGATTAATGACGATTCACAATCTTCACTTCTATATGAGATTAATGGAGAAGATCAGAACTTCGATTGAAAAAGGGGAGTTTAAGAAGTTAGTAAAACAGTTTTAAGAATGGAACTGTTTTTGGTTTTTAGCCCCCCTTCTTGCTCCGTTCTTTTTGAAAATTATATCCGGAATATCAAATGTTAAAAAGTTCGACGGGATTGATTTTGAATTGAAGCATTTTTGAAGTAT
>JBDRHU010000092.1:0-11923 GCA_043816565.1 Patescibacteria group bacterium | reverse complement strand
ATTTGGTTGGCACAATCATAGACTAAGGCAATCTTCATAGATTTGGATGGTTTGGCGGGCCATTTTGGCCCAAGAGTATTTTTTAACTTGCTGATTACCCAGGTCAATTAGTTTTTTGGCAACTGCCGGTTGGTTAATTTTTGTCAGACAGTCAGCGATTTGGTCAGGGTTGAGGGGGTCAAAATAAAGAACCGCTGGACCATAAATTTCTGGCAAACAGGAGGCTGTTGAGGAAAGAACCGGACACTGGACTGCCATTGCTTCCAAGCCGGTTAAACCAAACCCTTCCATTAGTGACGGGTGAACCAATGCGGTCGCTTGATGATAGAGCCAAGCCAGCTTGTCGTCAGCGACAAAGCCGGTGAAAGAAACCCGTTTTTCCAGCCCCATTTTTCTAACCATTTTTTCCAATCTGTCAACAAAAACATTTCGGCTACAAACTATTACTAGTCGAGTCGAAGCTGTTTTTTTAATCGCTCGCAACAGACTAATTACGTTTTTGTGAGGATAAACACTGCCAACATAAAGGAAAAAGGGTTGTTTGACCCGATATTCTTTTAAAACCCTTTTGCCGTCCCCTGACAATTTGCCAAAGTTGGGATCAACGGCTTCGTGAGTGACATTGACCTTGTCTGGACTAATTTTGAAATTAGAAACCAATTCTTTTTGCCAATAGGCACTAGGAACAATAATCGCTTGGGCTTTTTTGATCGCCTGGCGACTAACAAACAGATAGCCGAATCTTTTTACCAGGTAAAGCGATTGATTTTTAGTCGTGGTTTGCCGACCACTAAAATGATGTTTAATCAGATCGTGAATGGTAACAACAAATTTTCCACTCCCCCACAGAGGAACGTTAAAATGGGGAAAGTGAACCAAGTCGGGTTTGAGTTTCCAAAGCAGATAAGGAATCTCAATTTGCTCGCCCAGGGAATAGTGCTTGGATCGGGCCGGGCAATATTGGAAACCGTTTCCCAACCAAGAGCGAATTTCTTTTTGCCGATCTTTTTTAACAATCAAAATTAGCTCAAACTTTTTTGTCAGTTTCAGCAACTTGAACTGCTCAAGCAGTTGGCTCAGGTAACGACTGATACCAATTCCCGGCTCGTACATTCTAGCGTCAATAACGATCCTTGGTTTCATCGTCTTTTAATCAAAGCTATCCGTAAAACAGTTAAAATTCTGATAGTCAACAGGACCAGGCTGGTAATCAGAGTCGGGTATTGGTGGGCATAGTGTTTTTGATAGAAGATTTCCATTGCCTTGGTTGACATCTTGGCCGATCTGATTTTAGTTTCCAAACTGGCCTGGCTAATCTTCTGACTATCTTTTTTAATCCCCGAAGAGCCACCCCAGAAATGAGTGATTTTTGCTTGAGGTAAAAAATAGTTTTGGTAACCGGCCTGAACCAATCGATAGCAAAGATCAATATCTTCTCCGTAGAAAAAATAGTTTTCATCCCACCAGCCGACTTTGTCGCCGGCCAAACGAGAAACCAGCAGAAAGGCTCCGCAACAGCTATCAATTTGGTGGGGATCGGGACTATTTTTCAAATGCCCCAGTTGATAACCGGCGAATAATTTACTCTGGGGAAAAAGTTTTGACAGTCCGCTAAAGTGGCAGAAAGCTCGCCAGGGGGTGGGAAAGCCACGATGGGAACCCTGGTCCATTTTGCCATTGGTCAGCTCAATCTTGACACTAATTGCTCCGGCACGGGAGTGCTGTTTGGCAAAGCTCAGGGCGGTTTCAACTGCTTTAGGCCCAACAATAGTATCGGGATTGAGAAAAAGCAAATAGCGACCAGAACTGTTTTTGACACCAACATTGTTGCCGGTGGCAAAACCAAGATTTTGGGAATTAAAAATAGTCTTCAGGTTTTTGATCTTCAAGTTTTTAAGAAAATCTTGGGAGCCGTCGGTTGAGTTATTATCGACAACGATAATTTCGTAGTTAATACCCTTGGCCGGCTTAATTGATCCTAAACAAGCCGGTAAAAAACTCTTGGCATTGTAGTTGAGGATGATGATTGATAGGTCTAAATTTGTCTTGATCACTGTTGGGCTAACTTTTGGTAAATGGTTAAAAGGTTTTGGGCACTCAATTTCCAAGTGTATTTTCTTTTGACTAAGGCTCGGGCCGATTGACTGATACTGGTGGCTAATTTAGGATTACTAAGCAATTGACTGGTTT
Source organism: Patescibacteria group bacterium (assembly GCA_043816565.1). GTDB lineage: Bacteria > Patescibacteriota > Microgenomatia > UBA12405 > JAHJSD01 > JBDRHU01. The sequence continues at coordinate 9,733 of JBDRHU010000092.1, read as the reverse complement.
TTTCAGCCAGTTGTTGATAGCCCCGGCCGATTAAAACTTCCCGACCATCTCTGGCTTCAATTCCTTCAATCCCCTCTGGAGTGGTAATAATCGGTAGTCCGCAAGCCATCGCTTCAAAAAATTTAGTTCGACTCCCCCCTCCGCTTTTCATTGGGGCGACCAGCACCCAGCTACGACGATAGGCTTCCTCGGCGTTTTTGACTTCCTTGGTTTCAACGTCGCGATCGTCTTTGATCAAACCAGTTGACTGGATAAAGCTTGGTGAGTGGCGACCGGCAATTAAAAGCTTAACTCCGGGAACTAATGATTTGATTTTTGGCCAAACTTCTTTTAATAGATTAACTGCCCCCTCTTTGTTTTGCATCCATTTGAAGTTGGCGACTCCATAGAGAACGGTTGGTTGGGAATATTTTTTGACCTTTTTTATTTCGGTTAGTCGCTCATCAACACCGTTTAAAACTACCTCAGCAGTTCGACCGCTAAGTTTTTTCATCAACTGGCTATCTTCTTGAGAAACAGCCACCAGACAATCGGCTTTTTTCCAAAAATATTTTTCCCAAAAACGAAGTTTAATGACATCAATTCCCAGAAGTGGCCTTAAAATCTGGCCAAACTTGGGCAGGGTTTGCAGATAGTGCTGATAAACGGCGAACTCAATTGTCTGATCAACCAGCAAAACTGGTAGTTTAGTTTTGGGAATGTTGGGCATCAGATAAAAACATTCAACGTGAACCAGGTCATAGTCTCCAGAAGCCAACTCCCTTTCGATTAACTGTTTCATTTGAGGGGAAAAATAATTGGCTACCAAGAAAGGATAGGGGCTAAAACCGGTAAAAAGAATTTTTTTTGGTTGCCAAGTCTTGCCCCTCTCAATAGTGACTACTTTTTGACAGTGTTTTTTTAACAGAGTCAGATTGCTCTGCTGTTGGGCCGGCAGAGTAAAACAAAAAAGACTGATTTGGCAGTCCTTTGATAGATGCTTGAGCAGATTGTAAGATCGGGTTTGGCCACCAGAGTAGTTAGGACTAGGCAAGTATGGGGTAACCATCAAAATTTTCATTATTGGCAGTTTCTAATGTCAATAATAACCCAGGAGGGGGTTTGCTCGAGTACCTGACAAGAAGCAACCAGCTCGTTGGTTACCTGATCGAAATTAACCGAAACGTAATGGGTGGCTCCCAGTTTAACCATGTTGGGAACAAAATCGGTTAGATATGGCCAGCCCGGACGATGAATTTGATAGAGGAAGGCGGTATCACCTTCATAAGGAGCGACCACTTTGGCCTCTGTCGGTAAGATTTGATCAGCTCTTTTGCCGGCCTCAATAATTTCCGGGTGGTTTATTTTGTAGTATTCCCTAACCCCGTACCAAGAAAAACCCAGAGTGAAAACAGTCAGGACTAGTGCCAGTACGGGACTAAACCGGTGAAAGTCTTTTTTGCCAGCGGTTAACAGAAAGTGGCCACCTTTACCCAAGAAAACCGCCAAGGTTGGAACAATCAAAATTTGGTAGTAATCGTGTTGAACATTACCCCTGGCAAAGACCACCAGGTAGGCAAAACAAGCAAGTAGCCAGCCGTAAAACAAAGTCTCTTTTTTGTTTTTTAATCGACTGATAATGCCGACGATTAGTAGCGATGGCCCCCAGGCTCCCAAGATCAACTTGCCGATTCGCTCGAAAAACAACCAGCGCCACCAAACTGGTTTAAGCCGATAGCCGGCACCATTTAGAAGCCAGCGGTTATTGGGGATCCCTTCGGGGAACTGTTGCATCCAGCCTCGCCAAGCGAGAAATGGTAATCCCGCCAAGATAACACCGATGCCCAACCTGAAAATCTTTTTTTTCTGAGGGTGATTCAAAACATAGACCAACCAATCGAAAGCCAAAAAGAAAACGGCATATGGTTTTATCAAAATGGCAATCGCTGCCACCACTGAAGATGCCCAAACCTTGTCTTTCAAAAGTAAATAACTACTAATTAGCCAGGCGGCCATCATGCTTGACTCTGGCAAGACAGTTCGAGAGTAAAAAATGTTGAAAGGCAAAAGCAAGAAGAAAGCAGTTGAGAGTAAGGCTGGTCCGGTCCCTAGTAGTTGGGCAACAATCAGATAGAGAAAAACGGCCGCCAGTAATGAGGCAAAAACGCTAACCAGACGGCCAACGGTTTCAAAAGCAATTCTTCCGTCCAAAATTTGAAATGTAAAAGCGTGAACAGCATTGTAGATTGGAAACTCAACAAAACGATAGCCGTTGGGGTTTTCCAGTCCTGAAGGAATTTTAGACAAGTCATCAAAACGGGGAGTCAGCCATTGATAGCCCTGGTCAACAAAATGACGAGCCACCGAAGCGGTGTCAGCCTGTCGCCAAGAGTGCCAGTCAGCCAAGGGCGAATTGATTTTATAGAGTCGAACTGCCAGGCCAATTATTAAAAGAAAAATCAAAATTAGTTTTTGCCAATGTTTTTTAATTATTTGCATTGTTATTATTTAGGCTAAACTTATTCTTGCACCTCGGTCATCCTGAGCGCAAGCGAAGGATCTAGCGAAGCGTAAATATTTTACGCTCGTTTCACTCACTAGATTCTTCACTATGTTCAGAATGACGATAACGCGAAATTTGCGTTTTGCCTGAATTTAACCGGTACAGCAAACCCATTAGTATCCAGAAAGTAAAAGCGATTTTGGATGACTCGAAAACGTCAATAAAAATAGCGTTAGCCAGAAATCCAGTTAGCGATCCCAGGAAGGCGGCATTTAGCAACCAATTCTGGCCTCTTTTCAGGGCGGTGATTAATGGTTTGATTGAAAGATGGAAGATGATTAGTAAAAAGCTGGCCAGACCAAAAATGCCAGTTTCAGCCAGGATTCTTAAGTAATCATTGTCGGTGGCCAGACCAATTGAGGAAAAACCGCTACCCAAAACTGGGTTGCGGGCGAAGGCTCGAATTGCTCGAGGCCATTCAACCTGAAAACGAATATTGGATGACCTGATCGCGGCAACTTGGGCCTCCTCTGGTGTTGGCCAAGTTCGAATTTCTTTGACTATTTTAGGGACAGCAGTTGGAATTGGGGTTGTTTTTCCCGGTTTCTTCTCAACTTCGGGACTAGGGGTCGGTTGAACGGTGGGAACCAGTGTCGGGATGGGGGTGGGTCGATAGCGGGCAATTGTTTGGGATATTTTCTGAGTGACTGCCGGGAACATTTCAAGCGAGCTAGCCAGCCTAACATTTAACTCGTTGGACTGAAGGCCAAAAAGCAAGCTTAATCCTAAGATCGGAACTAGCCAGCGAATTTTTCGTGACAGGAGCAAGGTAACGGTGGTTGCCAACAAATAGGCGATGAAAGAGACTCTGGAAGCGGTCAAAATTAACAGATAAAAGCCGAGGATAAAGCCGAAAACTAAGAGCAACTTTAATAGGAGTTTTTTAAACTTAAAGAATCCAATTAATAGAATTGGGAGAATAATAACTGTCCAGGTGGCCAGGTCATAATGGCCGGCGAAAGTTGAGCTGATTCTGGTCCATTTGTCCAGGTAAAGGAGCAGTCCTTTGGAAAACTCTTCGTTCATGGTAGAAACCACTGGGAAGTGCCAGTGTTGTTGACCGTAACCGTAAAGAAAAACTCCAAAAACCGTTACCAAAATTGCCAGAACAATTGGCTTCAGTTTTTCAAAGTCAATTTTATTGTTGTCGCTCCCCTGCCCCAGAGCATCAAAAGCCAAAAACGCCAAGCTCATGTATTCAATTCTTCTAGCCCAGTGAAGAAAAGCCAGCTTGGGGCCGATTAAGCCCAAAACGGTAATGCCAGAGAAATTGGCCACCAAGCCAATTAACCAATAAAGCAAAACCAGCCCAAAAAGTTTGTTTTTACGAATCGGCCAACCACGCAAACCTTGGCTAATTAGCCAGACAATCAAGCTGGCTCCGACCAACAGGTCATCAATTCGAATCGCTACCCAAGTGCCACTAACTTCAGATAGAGGGAACTTAGGATAGAGTGGAATGGCAATCAACAAAATTATTAAGGCAACCAAGGGGGCTCTATTTTTCAGCCAGTTGATGATAGATGTTTTGAGTTGTATTTTTGTTTTCATGCCAGTTTAAAAGCTTGAGAATAGGTACTCTTCAGGTAATCGTTTTTGGTCAAGATTCCGATTGTCCAGCCGGATAGCGCCTTAGCTTTGAGCATTAGCTTAAGAATTAGTCTTTCTGTTGGACTTTTGTGCTTTCGATAAAAGTAGTTTAACCCTCTGAAAATGTTAAGAATCGGATCAGTTTTGCCACTGGCGGAACTGCCTCGGCCAAGATGGGTAATTTTGGCGTTAGGGTAAAAGAAGATTTTCAGTCCGAGTTGTTTGACTCGATAGCACCACTCGACTTCTTCCATGTACATAAAAATCCCTTCGTCCAACAATCCGGCTTGCTCCAGGGTACTTTTTCTGGTTAACAAAAACGCCCCCATTACCCAGTCGGTTTCTTCAATCTTGTTGCCGGTTCTTCTGACCTTTTTTGAGCCAAGAAAGTGCTCTTTAAAAAGCATCAGGAAAACTGTTGCCAGGTCGGGAAAAGAACCAAAAGATGATTGTGAACTGCCGTCCGGGTTGAGCAGTTTGCAACCAGCAACGGCGGCTTCTGGATGGGCCGCCATCCAGTGAACAGTTTGGCTGATTGCCCCTTCCTTGATAATCGTGTCACTGTTTAACAAAAGGACATATTCGCCCTGAGCAGTTTTGATTCCTTGGTTGTTGGCTTTACCGAAACCAAGATTGTCTTTGTTAAAAATGATTTTAATCTTTTTTAAGCTTTTCAAGTATTTGATCGAGTCATCGGTTGAACCATTGTCGACAACAATAATTTCGGTGGGAACGACCTCTTCTTTGACTGTCGCTCTGCCGGACAGATCCAGCCGTTTGTCGTTGGTTAGAATGGAGTCCAAGCACTGTTTAGTTAGTTTTTTTGTATTCCAATTAACAATAATGATTGACAGTGTTGGTCTCATTGTTTTGTTCTCAACAAGTAAATTGACTGTTTAAACTCTTTGGTCCAGTTAGTCAAAACCAAATAAAAAAGGAACCAGGCCAACCAGAAAACCAAAACCCGACTAACAAGATTGGAAGTAAACCAGCGGAGAGTGACCTTGCTACTCCAAGTTTTACCATCAACCAGAATGGCATTTTGGCCCCGAGAAGCCACCGGGGTAAAAACATCGTTTTGCCACTCAAAACCATTGACAAAAAGTGACTGCTTAAACGGATGGACGATTTCTTCCAGGTAATAGGTTTGGGTAGTGTCGCGAATAATTTGCCTGGCATACTCAGGTGGGTGGTTGAGGCGATAAGTAATTCCACCAGGATATTGGGCCTGATCGGTATAAAAGCTGAGCACCTGGTGCCGGTCCCAGTCGGTAAAATAGGCCGAGACATTACTAAGCTGAATAGTATCGCCCGGGTCGGTTGATTTGAGGCTCTCGGGTAAGTCAGTCGGTGGCATCTTGGGAACGGGCAATGCCAGATAGATAGTTAACAAAAGCCCCAAGGCCAAGTATATTTTTTTCATTACCAACTTCTTGTATCCTACCCTATTTCACTCTACCAATCAATTCTTTTTCTGATTCTGTTGGATTAGTAAACGAGCCGAATAACCCAGGGCAAGTAATTCCCGGTCAATGCTATTTAGGTGTTGCTGGAGAACCTGGCCCTCAATATTGGCATGACAGTAGCCAATAGTATCGTGCCCCGGCCAAGCGTCTTCGTTTTCCTTTTCCTCTTTAAAAATCTCGTCAATGTGTCTAAGTTTCGCAAGAGTTTTTTGACGGTCTTTTAAAAGACGGGTGATTTTAACCTCTTTGTCATCCTGCTTCATTTGTCCAGAATTTTACCAAACAGAAGAAGCTTACTCAAACAAACTTGTTTATTGAAGATTGTCATTGCTGGCGGAGAAGCAATCCCCGCCCGCCCCCTGTCATCCTGGCACCCTTCTCTGTCATCCTGAACCCTGCGAAGCAGGGTGAAGGATCTAGCGAAGCGTCAATAAATCTTTAAAATTAGGATTGTTAAGTTTGATTAGTTTAACCTTTTTCTCTCTTTTCCACCCCTTAATTTTCTTTTCTATCCGAATGGCTTCTTCCGGATTGTTAAATTCTTCAAACCAAACCAACTTGTACAATCTGTATTTTTTGGTAAAAGAGTTTTTAACCAAACCTGTTTTGTGTTCCCAAATTCTCCTTTTAATATTGTTACTTATTCCAGTGTATAAAACAGAATTTTGATAATTGGTAACGATATAGACAAACCAAACCTTATTCACTGTTAATTAATGATACGCTAACGCTAGATCCTTCGTCGCTTCGCTCCTCAGGATGACGCAGAGAGGGGATGTCATTGCGAGTTTCACGGACCCTGGGGGTCAAACACTACCTCCTCCTGTCATCCTGTACTCAGGTCAAGCCCAGCGTCATTCTGTACTCAGGTCAAGCCCAGCGTCATCCTGTACTCAGGTCAAGTTTTGGTTGTTCTGATGAGTGAAATTTCTCATCATCCCGAGAAGCGAACCCCCCTTCTCTGTCATCCTGAGGCAAAGCCGGCGGATCAGAATGACACGAGGGGCACAACCAAAAGCAGGCAATCTCTCTATTCAAACAAACGGCTGCGGCCCAGGCGGTAGTTGAGCTCGGTGATTTTTCTTTGACCGATTTCCTTGGCAGGAATTCCGCCGACAATGGTTTTGGCAGGAACGTCTTTGGTAACCACCGCACCGGCGGCAACCACCGCTCCTTCGCCGATTTTTACCCCCGGCAGAATAATCGCTCGAGGACCAATAAAAACGTAGTCTTCAATGACAACTGCTTGTTCAGTGGCCTCCATTGTTTCCGAGTGGAGATTGTGTTCGGAGTTGTAAATCATTACCTCCGAGGCGATGTCAACTTGCTTACCGATGGTCAGTGGTGCTCGACCATCCAGAAAACAGCGATAGCCAATGATGCTACCTTGACCGATGGAAACCCCTTTGGGATTAAAAAATCTAACCCCAGTGTGGACCCGACTGTTGGGGGCCAACTTAACCCCGAAAAGCAACAAAAAAGCTTTTCTAACTGACCAAAGCGGGCAATTAGTTATTCGGTGAAGAATCATCAGGTTAAACTCAAAAACACAGTTAATCAATCGAAGTTGAACTTTTTCAATTGCTTTAATAATTTCCATTCTCTCCCCCATCCGGTCAACAAAAAATATCTTTGGTGGCCAAAGATTAATTTTTAGATTATTACCAATATTAATCAACGAGTTCATATACAGTCTCCAAAATTATTCTACTACAATTTTTCCAGTCAAATAGCTTGACCTGCTTTTTACCGGCTTCAATCATTTTTTCTCTGATTTTCTTGTCAGACAGGACTTCAAAAATTTTGTCAGCCAACTGTCGATGGTCGTGGGGATTAACCAAAACCGCTGCCTGGCCGGTAATCTCCGGGAATGAGCCCCGATCGGAACAAACAACTGGTAGTTTAGCGGCCATGGCTTCTAGGGCCGGAATCCCAAAACCCTCCCAAAAGGATGGCATGACAAACAGTTTGGCTCCCCTTAAGAGGGTTTTCTTCTCGGCTTCATTAATGTAGCCGGTGAAAACCACTCTTCGGCTTAAGTGAAGCTCTTTAACCAGATCAAAAATGCTTTCGAATAACCAGCCTTTTTTACCGGCGATTACCAGTCCCAGGTCCAAGCCTTTTTCTCTAACCAAGATGTCCAGTGCCCTAATGATTCCTTCAAGGTTTTTACTTGGTTTGAGGGTGCCGAGAGTTAATAGGTAGTTGGCTGGAGTTTTGATTTTCCTAGGACTTGATCGGTCTTTATTGCTAGAAGTAAATCCGGGATAGGCAACAACAATCCTTTCTGGCTTGATCTGATAGTTTTTGATCAGATCCTGCCTAGTAAACTCAGAAATTGAAATCACCCGTTTGGCTTTTTTAACTGAAGAACGGGTCCAGTTTCTTAGCTGATAGAGGTCTTTTTTAGTAAACTGGTCTTGCCAGTGGAGGAAGCCCAGATCCATAATTGAAACAATGCTGGGAATTGGAGACCAGCCCGGTCCGTAGTGGGACAGTGACAGGATGACATCGGGTTTGGGTTTGCCAAAAAACAATCTTTTGGGTAAAGCAATTCTGGTCCAAAATTTGGGTGGGCCAAAAATTTCATAGTGCCAATTTTTACCTTCGGGCGGAAAATCTTCCAAGGCTGGTCTGGCGAGGAAAATCAAGTAGCGATCTTGTTTTCGTCTCTGGCGATAGATTCCCCAAATAACTTCAAAAGCGAAGTTGTTAACACCAACTCGGGCCTTAACATTGGCCTCATTGCCGTCGATGGCAATCGTTAAGCTATCAAGAGTATCAGTTTCCATGGAGATTTTGGTATATTTTAACAGTTTTTTCGGCAGCCGTTTGCCAACTGAAGTTTTTAAGTCGCTTTTTGCCCGCCAACAAGAGTTTTTCTCTGTTTCCCAGAGCCTGTTTGATTCCCCTAGCGATTGAGTCAACCGACAGAGGATCAACCAAAACAGCTGCTTGGCCGGCGACCTCTTTCATACTTGAACAGTTGCTAGTAACCACCGGGGTTTCCAGGTAAAAGGCTTCCAAAATTGGCAATCCAAAGCCTTCATAGAGAGATGGGTAAATAAAGGCACTGGCTTGGGACAGAAAGGTCAGGACCAAAGGACGAGAAACAAAGCCAGCATAGATAACTCCGGGTAAGTCCGGGCCTTGATAGCCGCCAGAGATGACCAACTGACAGTCAATGTTCTTTCTTACTTTTCCAAAAGCTTTTAACAATTGACCGATGTTTTTTCGGGGCGCTTGGGAGCCGTAAGCAAAAAGATAGTTGCCTCTAATTCCATATTGACTCAAATCACCCTTTTTTTCTGGTTTTACAACATCTTGAGGCAGGGCCTCGTGAACCACAAAGATTTTCTTCTCGGGGATTTTAAGCAAAGACAAAATCTCGTCCTTAGTTGCTTGAGAAACAGCAATGACAGCATCGGCTTCTTTTTCAACCCACTCTAGACGTTTTTTTTGAGCCGCCAGCACTCGAGGATGAACAGTTTCTGGCCAGCGCAAAAAAGACAGGTCATGAATCGTGGTTACTAGTTTTGCCTTTTTGGCCGGGGGTTGGGTCCAGTCAGAAGCGTGAAAGACATCCACCGGACCGATCAACGATTCTATTGGTAGAACATGGAAACGGTTCCAAATCCAATCCAAAATCCGAGGGGGAATTTTAAAGCTTTTGGCGGGAAATTTACCTTGACTCCTTCGTAAAGAAGAAAAGAAAAATTGATATTGATTTTTGGTGTCAACCTTCAAAACCTGATCAAAAAGATTGTCAAGATAGACACTGACTCCACTGCCATAGACAATTGGTGAGATGTCAACTCCGATTTTCATTTTTTTTAGGTGTTTTCGGTAGGCTTGCTGAGACTTCTTGGCCCAAACTTCTTAAGTATTCCAAAGCTTCTGCTGGTGTCATTGTTATTCCCGGCCCAAGGGGTTGCCCTTGAGCTCTGGCCACACTTCTGTCCTTTTGCCAAATTTTTACTCTAGAGATTCCCCTCCCTTTTTCCATTTTTCTATTCCGACATTTCTTAAAATTTTTTTGTCTGTTAGCCGACAGCCATTAGCTCTTAACTGTCCCCTTATTGTATCGTCAGGATCAAAAATAGGCAAACCATAACTGATTAAAAATATTTCTTGA
>JBDRHU010000091.1:0-2427 GCA_043816565.1 Patescibacteria group bacterium | reverse complement strand
GATCTCTCTGGGGACCAAAAATAAAACTTTGGTCGCTGGGGTCAGTTACTGAATAAACTTCATGGAGATAGTGAAGAGGTGGCACATTAGCTTCAACTGATGGCCCACCGCCGAGTTCAAGCTGAAAGGGAAAAAAATATTTCAGATCAGGCACGCCAATAATTTTTGGGTTACCACGAATATCGGGTTTCCTAATTCCCGAACTCAAAACAGACCAGGGATTCTCTTTTTTATTTTTTATTTCTTTGCTTTTTCTAAAAGTGAAGTTTAATTGTTGATAGTTACTAGGAAACTTTCTTCCGGCCCTAGTATCTTCGGGGTCTGTTTTTCTTAGAAGTATCGAGACTACAAACGTATCATTGGGTAATTCTTCAAAACAGCCACCAAAGGTGATAGGATTGTTTGGATGAATCGGCGAATAACTTGTTTTCGTTGCGGAAGCAAAAAATTGTACAAGATTAGAAGAGGAAAACGGCGGTGCTTTGACTGCGGTTACGAGTTCACTCCTTGGCTGATTAGAGGACTGCGGTTAAGTAAAAAAAGCTGGCGGAAAATAGCAGAATGGTTTGTGCTGGAAAGAAGTGGCTGGTGGATTGCTCAAGAGGTTGGTTTGGGCAAAAACCAGACTTACAGAGCTTTAAATAAAATCCGCCAACTAATTACTTTCGATGTCCCCGATGTTTTTTCTGGAACGGTCGAAGTTGATGAAACTTACCTTGGTGGCCAGAAGAAAAACAAAAGAAAATCACAGCTGAAAAAAGACAAGGCCCAAGGCAGGGAATCTAAAAAAGGCTTTGGTACTACCAAACAGCCTGTCTTTGGAATTCTCTGTAGATCGGGAAAGGTGTTTGCCAAACTGGTTGACGAAACAGAAGCTAAAGATTTAATTCCCATCATTACCAAAAAAGTAAGCTTCGGGACGAGAATCTGTTCAGATACCTGGAGGGCCTACACTGGTTTGGCGGCTAAAGGATATGTTCATAGAACAGTAGAGCATAGGAAAAAGGAATACGCCAAAGGTAAAAATCACATCAACGGCTTGGAGGGTTTTTGGGGCTACCTCAAAAGAAAGCTGGCTGCCAAGGGCGGAGTCAGAAGAAAGTATCTTTCCCTCTTTCTTGGAGAATATGTTTGGCGGTATAATAACCGCAAGACGACTACCAAGGAGCAAACAAAAAAGATTCTCGAATTATTAAAAGTTAGTGGCTAATTTAGGGAATTACCCTATCATTCCTGTATGTAAATTGGTTTTTTCTTCCACTTGCTAGGGATTGCCACCTGCCTTGCCTTGCTCCCTCGTGAATCTGTTTTAGATATCCTAATATTTCGTTTTTGGGAGAGACGATGTTGAGCCAAATATACGGTGAGACAACTATCAAATCTGTTCTACCACTTCCATTCGGAGCCAAGGAATATTTATCTAGATATTGCAACATTCTTCTCCGTCGATCTTGTGGCCCTCGCCATCCAGATTTCTTCTTATTTGATTCAACTTGTGTTCGCCTCCAAATACCTTCAAGAATAAAATTGCTATTATTTCCACCAAACTGTTTTTTCCAACGCTCAACTTGTCTAATAGTTAGATTTTTCTCTAAAACTATGTTTTTATTGTTCATTTTTTTCCGATTTTCCTCGAAGGTAAACTTATTATACAAAAATATGGTTTCTCAAAACAATTGTTGATGTTGTTGTTTCAATTCTTGGTTGTTAGGGTCTAAGTTAATAGTAGCTTGGAATTCTTTTTTGGCTTCATCAAGCTTGTTCTGTTCACGAAGGACCAAAGCAAGGTTGTAGTGAAGGCTGGGGTTGCTGGGGTTGGCCTCAACCGCTTGTTTTAAGTACTTTTCTGTTAGTGGTAAGTCTTTTTGTTGGTAGGCGATGGCGGCTAGGTTTTGGTAGGACTGCCAAAGACGGGGATTGATTTCAACCGCTTTTTGATAGCTTTCAACTGCCAGGTCAAGTTGTTTAGTTTGCCAGTAGATATTAGCAAGGTTGTGATAGGCGTCGGCATAGTTGGGAAGCAGTTCGATTGCTATTTTAAATTCTTCAATGGCTTTATCGAATTCCTCTCGTCGGCCATAGAGGTCACCGAGATTGTTGTGATTTTGAGAAGACGAAGGAGAGGTTTTGGCGGCTGCTAACCAGAGGTTGTCCTGGTTTTTCCAATCTCGGTTTCTAACAATCGTTCTTATGGTTAACAAGGGAACAATAATGGCAAAGAACAGAATCAGTGGCAGGTTTCTAATATTTTTTATTCTATTCAACCTGTCAATGACGATAGCGACAGCGACAAAAACACCAATTGATCCTAGGTAAACATATCTTTCAGCCACAATCCAGGAAATCCCCAAAGGGGTGAGTGTTGGTAAAAGAGAAATGATGAAAACGCTGAGCCAAAAAAACATTTCTCGATTTTTCTTGAAAGTG